>JAGODA010000149.1 GCA_017998475.1 Spirochaetota bacterium
CCACTGGTCGGCTCGATGATGGTGGATCCTTTTTTCAGAAGGCCCCTCCTCTCGGCGTCGGCGATCATGGCGGCCCCTATGCGGTCCTTGACGCTGGAGAGCGGGTTGAACGATTCAAGCTTCACCGCGACCGTTGCCGTCGCGTCGTCGGCAATCCTGTTTAGCCGGACCAGCGGCGTGTTGCCGATGGTTTCGGTAATGTCCGTATACAGGCGGGACATGGGGCCTCCTCGGTGCCCGACAGCATTTCGGTATACATATCGGGTGCTTCATGTATGGTAATACACTAGTAAAACTATAATATTAATAGTATATTGCAGCCATAGGCATTCTGTCAACAGAAAATCTGATTTTCTTAAAAATAAAACCGGCTGGATTTGTATGTGCCTGCAGCCACTCCATGCGGTACTTGCCGCCCTTCCCGCAGGGAGGAGTGTGTACAACCAAGAGCGTGAATGCGGCCCTTGACGCTCTCCCTACGAGAGCACCTTGTACACGCCCTTCAGCCAGTTCTCCATATCGTTCATGTACCAGCGCGAAAAGCGCCGGTCGGAGCTTCCCCCGGCTATGTTCGTGTGGATTGCCTTCTCGGCAAGGTCCGTGATCATGCGGTATGAGGGGCTGAAGGTCGTTACGCGTCCGGCGCTCTTGAATATCTGGCCCTGGGGCACCGTCGCTCTGCTTCCGGGAAGTGGGATAGGCCCGTAGTCGAACCCGAGGAAGCGCGGAAGCTTCCCTCCGAAAAGGAGGTGCGAGAGCGTCACCATGCGCGTTCTGCCGTACGGTTTCGGCGCTGCCGAAAGCCCTTCCTTTATGGCGCGCTTGAAGAGCTCGTCGCGGGGCCTGCCGTCGAACCAGGCCGATCGCGGGTTCATGAGGATCTCGTCGAAGTTGCCGTAGTAGTCGTTGAAGAGGCCCGTTTCGCTCATGGCCCAGTCGACGACCTCGCGGCCCATTCCGTTGTCGCCGAAGACGGTGCGTAGCAGCGCGCGGTATACCGACTCGAAGAGCGTCGCGCCGCGCGAGTCGGGGGTGTAGGTGCATTCCCATTCGCGGAGTATGCGGCCGTTGTCGGTGTCAGGAAGCAGCGGCCGCAGCACCTTCATGAAGCGCTCGGCCTGGAGCGAGTACAGGTCGAAGTGGATTCGCTTCATGTCCTCGACGCCCAGTTTCTTCTTTTTCTTCAATAGCTGCGCGATGCGGTCGGCGCGGTAGGAGGCCATGGGGAGATTGATGGGCTTCGCCTTGCCCAGGCGGTTGAGGTCCTGGTTCGCGGTTACGATGATGCCCTCGGGCGGGTTATACGCCGAGGGCAACAGCGTCGCGTTTACGTAGCCGCGCGGCGTGTACTTCTTCTCCCATCCCGGAAGGGGTACCAGGCCGCTCACGCCCTTTGGCCGCTTGAAGAGCCGGCCGCTCATCTGGTAGGCGATGTTGCCGAGCGAGTCGGCCATCACCCAGTTGAACGACAGCGCCTCGAGCTTCCTGAAACATGCCATCGCCTCGCGCGCGCTCTTTGCGTGCGGCAGGCCCAGGAGGCCGTTGAACTCGCCGGCGCCGCACCCGCGGGCCGCAGACCAGCTCATGACGAGGTAATGGCCTTCCGTGAACGGATCGCCCTCCAACACGCCGTGTTCGTTCTCGTAGACCTTCTCGATGACGGGCTCGCCCTTCTTGACCTTTATGACCTCTTCCCGTACGGCGAAGGGCTTCCACTGCTTCCCGCGGCGGTAGCGTCCGTCGCGGCATTCCTCTATCCGGTAATCGATCATGTCCATGAAGGAGTAGGTGGCACCCCAGGCAAGGTTCTTCGTCCGACCTATCGCGATGCCGGGAACGCCGGGCAGGCTGGCTCCCATCACGATGTCGTCGGGAAGTCTCAGCACGATCTCCTGCCAGATGGCGGGAATCCGGTTGACCTCGAGGTGCGGGTCACTGCAGTAGATGGGTTTTCCGGACGCGGTGAGCTTGCCGGAGACCGCCCAGTTGTTGCTGGCGGTCATTTTGGGGAGTCTGGACAGCCATTTGAACGCCTCGGGGACGAGCGGCGGCGCAAGGGTGAGATTTTTCAACATGTCGTAGTCGACGCGCTCGGTGAGATAGGGGAAGAGCTCGCGGAGCTTCTTTTCGCCCACGTCGTTTCGGGCCATCTGGACAAGGAATTTTTCCATGGCCCCCTGCGCGTCGGCGAGGCCGAGAAACGCCATGATCTTTCCGAGGATGAGGGAGTCTTTAATCTGCCACGGTTCGGGTTTGTACCCGAGCAGGCGGAATTCGAGCACCGCGCCATGCGCTTCCAGGTAACGGTTGAAGCCCTGTGTATAGAATTCCAGGTGGCGGCGTACCGCGGGATCGAGCTTTTTGATCTCGCTTTCCGGATCGGGCAGGAACTGCATGCGCCGCATATAGCGGTCGATCTCGACGAGAGCGGGGTCACCCGCAAGGGTTTCGGCCGCTCGTCCCTGCAATAGCAGTCGCGTGAGCAGCGCCTGGAGCTGGCGGTCGTGGGCGTGCACCCAGCCCATGCCGTAGTACGCGTCCTCGTATCTTTTCCCGCTGATTTCGGGTACGCCGTGGTCGTTTCTGAGGATCGATACTCTGCCGCCCTTCGTTTCGAGGGTGATGGGGCTTCCGGTAAGGTTCATGGAGGATCTCCCTGGAGTGAGTTGGTTCATGATCAATTGCATAAAATAAGGGAAATGTCAACAGTATTTGCGTGCCATGTTGTAATTCAACAACGGATAGAGGGATGAGGATTTTTCCGCCGGCGCGTTTCCGATGGAGGCCCTTCCGTCGGGGCTCCCGCACGGTAGTAAGAGCTTGCCGGTCTGCGGGGCTTCGGGTATTTTAATTGACACGGGTCGCATCCGTGTACGCCTATGAAATGGCGGAACGAGCAGCCCGGCAGACAAACGCATGAAAAACCCGATATTGAAAGATCACTTTCTCAGACCTCGCCGAATGGGCGAGGTCGACGCGCCGAGCGGCAGAGCGCTCGTCAAGAGCGATACCTGCAGCGACCTGGTGCGCATGTCGGTGCGCATCGGCGAGGACGGCACGGTGGAGGATATTCGGACCCAGGTGTACGGATGCGGCTACGCGATCGCCGGCGCTTCTTTTTTCAACGAGTACGCGTACGGGAGGGATGCCAGGGAGGTGGCGCGCACTCCGGCCGACGACATCATCGCCCTGCTCGGAGAGGTTCCCGAGGGGAGCCGCGGCTGCGTCACCCTGGCGCTTTCGGCCTTTCGCGCGATAACCGGCGCTCGTGACGGGGAGGGATGAGATGGCGCTGCCGCAGTATATGAACGTCGGAGTCCACCAGTGTACGGGCTCTGCGATAGTCCCGATAGACATCCCGGTGAGCGCGGAGTACGCGTTTACCCTTGCGGTAAACGGCAATCCATTCGTCTCGATCGTCTGTTCGGGGAGCGACCTCGAACGCCTGGCTCTCGGACACCTGGCGGCGGAGGGCATCATCCGTTCGGCCGGGGAGGTGCGGTCGATCGATGTCGACGAGGGGGCATTTTCGATCGACGTGCGGACGGTCGAGGACGACGACCTGCTCGAGCGTCTCTTCCGCATCCGCTCGATTGCCTCCGGCTGCGGTCAGTCGGCGGCAACGGCGGGGGGGGGGATGCCGCGGCGAGCGGACCTTCCACGTGTTCGGGCCTCGGTCATTACGGCATGCAAGAAGGAATTTCTTCATTCATCCGAGATCCACAGGCTCACGCACGGCGTGCACAGCGCGGCGCTCTACTCGGTGGAGGGAGAGCGTCTGTGCTTCTTCGACGAGATAGGCCGGCACAACGCCATCGACAAGATCCTCGGCTACGCTCTCGAAAAGGGCCTCGGGCTCGAACGCGCGATGATACTCTCCACCGGCCGGCTGGCGAGTGAGATTGTGCAGAAGGCGATCACCGTTTCGGCGCCGGCGCTCGTCTCCCGGGCGGCGCCGACCACCCGCAGTATAGAGCTCGCGCGCGGCGCCGGAATGCTCATGATAGGCGGCGTCCGGCCCTCGGGATTCTACGTATTCAGCGGTGAAGGTTGTGTCGAATGCTGACCCTCCAGGAGCGCAGGCTCTCGGATGAGGCGCCGTGCCCCTACCTTCCCGACCGGACCGCGCGGTATGAATACTTCTTTGCACTCGACCTGGACGCGCGCGAGCTCGACGCGCTGATCGCGACGGGATGGAGAAAATTCGGCCTGTATTTTTTCAGGCCCGAATGCCCCGGCTGCAGAAGCTGTGTCCCGCTGAGGGTCCCGGTCGCCGGATTCAGGCCATCGAAAGGGCAGAGGCGCGTAATGCGGAAAAATATACGGACCGAAACGCGTTTCGGGGCGCTCAGGTACAGGCCCGAAATATTCTCCATTTACAGCGAGCACAGCAGGGACCGTTTCGGAAGGGAAGGCGAAATCGAGGATTTCCTCACGAATTTCTACCAGGAATCCTGCCCGGGCCTGCAGTCCGAATACTATGTGGACGGAAGGCTTATGGCGGTCGGTTTTCTGGACCGGTCGAGCGGTGGGCTCTCCAGCGTTTATTTCGTATTCCGGACCGAATTCGCGCGCAACAGCCCGGGCATCTACAGCGTCATCCGGGAAATTGAGCTTGCCGCCTCGCTCGGTCTTCCGTATTATTATCTCGGATACCATGTCGAGGGCTGCCGGCGCATGGAGTACAAGGCGGATTTCCGTCCCTGCGAGAGGTATTCGTGGGAGGAGTCCCGGTGGCTGGAGGCCGAAGGCTGAATCTTTCGACCGGCGGCCTTTTCGGATGTGCGGCGCGCGGGTTCACAGCGTCTGGTATGGCGTCCGGGGAGCGGGTCGTACCATTACAAACAGGAGCGATTCGCAACCACCATCATGCGCGATGATACTTGTGCGGACGACGGATATTATTTTCTGATAATCAAGGACGAAGCGGCATGCCGAACAATCACGACCGGGACGGCGTCTTCGACGGTGGCCTGAAGGTCGACCGCGATATAGAGATCCGCGAGCCGAAGATGTACCGGGTCATCCTGCACAACGACCACTACACCACCATGGATTTCGTGGTCGAGGTGCTCATGTCCGTGTTTCACAAACCGGCCGCGGAGGCGACGAAGATCATGATGGACGTGCACAGGCGGGGGAGCGGTATGTGCGGCGTGTATACGTACGATATCGCCGCGACGAAGGTCTCCCAGGTGCACACCATGGCGCGGGCGCGCGAGTTCCCGCTCAAGTGCAGCATGGAGGACGCTTAGGACAGGGATATGCAGATAAACGACGAGCTGAACCAGATCATCATGGCGGCCTTCAACGAGGCGAAGACCCGCCGGCACGAATACCTCACGCCGGAGCATCTGCTCTACGCCGCGCTCTTCTTCGGCGAGGGGCGCGAGATCGTGGAGGGCTGCGGCGGGGACGTGGAGCGCCTGAAGAAGAGCCTGAAAGACCACCTGGAGGAGAAGGTCCCCGGCCTCGATGAAAGCGCCGGGAACGCCGAGCCCATGCAGTCGCTGGGATTCCAGAACGTGATGGAGCGCGCCATCTGGCACACGGCCTCGGCGCAGAAGGACGTGCTGGACCTGGGGGACGTGCTGGTTTCGCTCTTCGATGAAAAGGAGTCCTTCGCCGCCTTCTACCTGGGCAGGGAAGGCGTGACGCGCTACGACCTGGTCAACTACATCTCGCACGGCGGCTATCGCGATCCCGGCGGCGCGGTCGACGGGAAGACGAACGACGAAGACACGGACGCGGACGCCGATGATGACTCCGGTGCCGCGACGAAGGACCGCGATAAAATCCTGCGCGCGTACACCATCGAGCTCACCGACCGCGCGCGTAAAGGCGAGCTCGAGCCGCTCATCGGGCGCGAGGACATCCTGGAGCGGACCGTTCAGGTGCTCTGCCGCCGCTTTAAGAACAATCCGGTACACGTGGGAGATCCCGGGGTCGGCAAGACCGCCATCACCGAGGGGCTGGCGCAGCTTATAGCGCAGGGCAGGGTGCCGAAGGCGCTCCGCGAGGCGCGCATCTACTCCCTCGACATGGGGGCGATTCTCGCGGGCACGCGCTACCGGGGCGACTTCGAGGAGCGCATGAAGCGCGTTCTCGCCGAGCTCGAAAAGCGCAGAAACGTCATTCTTTTCATCGACGAGATCCATACCATCGTGGGGGCCGGTGCTGTCTCCGGCGGTTCGATGGACGCGTCGAACATCCTCAAGCCCGCGCTCGCCACCGGGAAGCTCCGCTGTGTCGGCTCGACAACCTACGACGAGTATCGCAAGTATTTCGAAAAGGACGGGGCGCTCTCGCGGCGTTTTCAGAAAATAGAAGTGAGCGAACCGACCGTCGAGGACACGGTGCTCATCCTCAAGGGCCTGAAGACGCGCTACGAGGAATACCACGATGTCGAGTACGGCGAGGAGGCCCTTCGCGCCGCGGCGGAGCTCTCGGCCAAATACATCAACGACCGTCATCTACCCGACAAGGCGATCGACGTCATCGACGAGGCCGGGGCCTACGCGCGCATGAACGGAACGGACGACGAGACGATCGCGATAGGCACCGCCGAGGTCGAGCGGGTGGTGGCGAAGATGGCCAAGATCCCCGAGAAGAACGTATCCTCGTCCGAGGTGGAGAAGCTGCGCGACCTCGAAGTGGAGCTTAAGAACAGGATATTCGGCCAGAACCCGGCCGTCGAAATGGTCGTGGAGGCCATCAAGCGCTCGCGCGCCGGCTTCCGCGAACCGAACAAGCCCGTGGCTTCGTTCCTGTTCGTCGGGCCCACCGGTGTCGGCAAGACCGAGCTCGCGCGGCAGCTCGCGTCGGTAATGGGCGTTTCGCTCCATCGCTTCGACATGAGCGAATACCAGGAGAAGCACACGGTCGCCCGGCTCATCGGCGCGCCGCCCGGGTACGTGGGGTACGAGGAGGGCGGACTTCTCACCGAGGCCATCCGGAAGAACCCGTACGCGGTCCTGCTTCTCGACGAGATCGAGAAGGCGCATCCCGACATCTTCAACACGCTGCTCCAGATGATGGACTACGCGACGCTGACCGACAACAGCGGCCGCAAGGCCGATTTCCGCAATGTCGTCATCATCATGACCTCCAACGCCGGCGCGCGCGAGCTCGCCAGGTCCAAGATCGGTTTCGGCGATGAGACCGGCAACCCGGGCGCGGTGCAGAGCGCGGTCGAGCGCATTTTCGCGCCCGAGTTCCGCAACCGCCTCGACGCGGTCATAACCTTCTCCGGCCTCGACGAGGCCGTCGTTGAGAGCATCGTGCGCAAGGCGATCGCGGAGTTCGCCGTTCAGCTCGCCGAGAAGAACGTGGAGCTCGCCGTCACCGACGAGTGCGTCCGCTGGCTCGCCCGCAAGGGCTACTCGCCCGAATTCGGCGCGCGCGAGATCGCGCGCCTGGTGCAGGACCGCATAAAGCACTTCTTTGTCGACGAGGTGCTCTTCGGCCGCCTGGCCGGCGGAGGAAAGGCCGAGGCCGTGCTCGATAATGACGAGATGGTGATACGCGTCGTCGAGGGCGGGACGCTCTCGGCCTGAACGGGGCCCCATGCCGATCTATCGCCTGTGCGAGGACATCATCTTCCCTCCGCCGGAGCTCGCCTCGGGAAACGGCGTTCTTGCCGTCGGCGGCGACCTCTCCCCGCGGCGCCTGGTCGAGGCCTATCGCAACGGCATCTTCCCCTGGTATTCGGACGGGGACCCCATCATCTGGTGGTCGCCCGATCCGCGTTATGTGCTGTTTCCCGACGAGCTGAGGGTCTCGCGCAGCATGCGCCAGGTCATGCGGCGTGCCGTGTTCGAAATCAGCTTCGATCGGGACTTCCGCGCCGTGATAGAAGCCTGCCGCACGAACCGCCGCCGGCACGAGAAGGGCACCTGGATAACCGACGATATGCTGGAGGCCTATTCGGAGCTCCACGATCTGGGCCTGGCGCATTCAGTC
>JAGODA010000150.1 GCA_017998475.1 Spirochaetota bacterium
GGTGAACAACAACAGGAGAATGTTCGCCTCGTTTCTGGGTATCATGCTCCTGGCCAACCTGGCCACCGTGGTCATACTGTTTACCGGTACCGCGTCCAGATATCTCACCCTGACCGATATCATCATCGAAATCGCAGTCGTGGCGGTCATTCTGGGACTTACCGCGATCTGCGCGGGTCGCTTCAAGGGCAGAACCGTCTCCAGCTATATAACGATCTTCGGGGTGATGCTCTGTCTCTTCATCTTCCAGTATATCATGTTCAATTCGCGCGAGCTTTTCGCGGCGCATTATATCGTTCTCGTGCTCAGCGTTTTTTATTTCGATGTAAGGGTTTCGATGTTCTCGTTTCTGCTGGTGGTGGTCTCCCAGATACTTCTATTTATTCTGCGTCCGAACCTCATTCCCGAAGGGCCGGTGGGGAGCGTTATCGGCGTGCGTTTCCTCATATACGTCTGGGTGGGGATCGGAGCGGCCGCCGGCGCGAAGGCGACCAGGGCAATCCTGCGCCTGGCCATCGACAAGGCCGCCGAGTCTGAAAAAAATTACGGTGAAATCCAGCAGGTCGGGCGAAGCATCGACGAGTCGGTCGGCGTATTGAAAACGCAGGCCGAGCGGCAGAATCTGGTGGTCGAGGAGGTGCATGATCTTTCTCACCGTCAGGCGGCCTCGCTGGAGGAGATATCCGCTTCGCTCGAAGAGCTGTCCGGCAACGCCGAAGGAGTGGCGCGCACCGCCCGTTCCCTGTACGAGGAGATGCAGATAGCCGGCGAGGCCGTGGGCGATCTGCAGAAGGTGTATGACAAGATTAAGTCCAGTTCGGGAGTGCTTCAGGGGGTAACCGAGGAGATCGAGCGCTATTCGCGGGAGTCCATCGAGCAGATCGGGGCGACCCGGGAGCAGTTCAGCGTGGTGGAAGCCAAAGGCGGCGAAATGTCGGGCTTCATCCAGGTGATCAACGATATCGCCGACCAGGTGAACCTGCTTTCGCTCAACGCGGCGATCGAGGCCGCGCGCGCGGGCGAGTCGGGCAGGGGATTCGCGGTGGTCGCCGACGAGATATCCAAACTCGCCGACGCGACCTCGCGCAACGCGCGCGAGATAGAAAAGCTCATCAAAGAAAACCGGGCCAACCTCGGCGGCAGCCGGGAGTCGATAGACCGGTCGGCGGCGCTCATGTCCAAGCTCAATGTAACGGTCGAGAAGATCACCGCTGAGATCTCATCAATCAACGACCTTATCGCCGATATCGGCAATACAGTAAAGATCGTAACCAACCTCAACCGCCGCATTTACGAATCCGCCGGCGGGATAGAGAACTCCACCAGGGAGCAGCAGCTCGCCTCGCACGAATCGAGCACCACCCTCATGCTCATCTCGGAATCCGCGCAACAACTGGTTCAGGTCGCCGAAAAGATCGCGGAATCGACGCGGACCATCAACGGGCTTTCGGACGCGCTCGCCCGGCTCACCACGGGAATGCGGCATTGAAATTACATTGACACTTCCGCGCGGATGTGGTTATTTTTAACGACGTCTGGCGGATGATGCGTTCCTTGTGGTGCCTGTAGACCGGGCGTGGCGATTGGAACCGACGCCGTTACGGTTTCTGGTGTGATTCCGTCCGATGGTTTTTTGACAGTTCGTGTTAAGGGTTCGTGCGCGTGGGGCTTTACGCCGATGGTTGGCGCGTCTCCCGCTTCGGCGTTAAGCCGGTAAGTCCGCGGTGCCGGATCCGCTCTGAATTGGAGCCATAAAAGAATCGTTTTCCTCGGGGTGATATTAAATGGCCATGGCTTCTGTGGAATGCGTCAGGCCGCTCGCGAGCCTGAAATCGACTGGCGAGATTCGATCGTTTTCGAAGGTGGCCCGGATCGCGTTGCTGTGCGCGTTTACGTGCCTGTCGATGCGCGAGTCGGTGTTTGCGAGAACGAACATCGACATCACTTCCGTTGTTCCCGGGGTCACTATTCCGAATCAGGCGGAGCTGGAGGCCGCGGTCCAGGATAAGGCCGACCTCAATGGCCCCATCGTCGCCGACTCCCTTGCAATGGGGAATATAACCGGGTACCCGATCGGCAAGGCAACTATCGGCACATTTCCGCATTTCCAGGTCGGCGTTGCCATGGGCGCGGGCATGACCAATATGCGCTATTTCGACGACTCGAGGCCCGAGAGCGACAATGGAAGCCTTCCCGGTATCACCCCGAATCCCGTCCTCCATTTCGGCGTGGGCCTTGGCGGCGGACTCGATATAATCGGCAAGTATTTCAGCCTCGCAAAGTCGGTCGTGGATCCGGGTCTGTCCACGGACATCGCGAAGCTCTCGGATTACAAGCTTCTTTCGCTGGGCGCCAAGATCCGCTACAATATCGTCAAGAAAAAGAAACTGCTTCCATTTATCTTCAATTTCGGCGGAGTGACCGTGTCGCTCGGCGGTGATTTCATGTACGGTGATATAAAGGTGACCGGCGAATACGAGGCCGATTTCAACGACATCACCGTCGATTACGGCGGCGGGCCCGTGCCGGTCCCGGTGGGATTTGATGGGGACTACCAGGCTCGTGTACTGTGGAGCATTTTTTCGCTGACCGCCCAGGCTGTCGCATATTTTGATGTTTTTTATCTCTTTTCGTTTTATACGGGATTCGGTCTAACCGGCAATTATGGATATTTTAAAATGGAATTCGACGGCGATGGTCTTCTGTCCAGCGATGATCCCGGTTATATCGGATTCCGGCCCGACGGCCAGGTTGGAACCCTTTTATTCGAATCGACAAACAAATACCAGCCGTATTACGCGATCCCGACATATCTTATAGGCCTTGAAATCAATCTGTGGGTGCTCAAGGTGACCGGGGAGACCATGGTGAACCTTTACAACAGGAAGGACGTCAACGCGACCGTCGGCGTACGCGTTCAGTTCTGATTAGTTCTCGCGCCTGACCGCCTTCCAGAGAAGGTTGAATATCTCGTCGATGTTCTCGGTAAGCTTCCATTTCATTCCATGGTAGTACCACGCGTGGATGTGGCGGTAACAGAGCATGTAGTACATCATCTCTATGATGCGCGGGGTAACGGAAGGATCGATATCGGCGCGGCCCTTTCCACGCTCGACGAGCCGGCGGAGGATGGTTTTTACGTCCTCCCGTCTGTACGAATGCTCCTGCATCCATGTACGGGTGGGGACAGTAATGAACGCCGTGATCGCGACCGCCGGATTCCTCTCGTAGAAGTCCATTGATACCCAGATGATCTTCCGGAAGATCTCCACCGTGTCCTCCAGCCCCTCGATGTGGGCGGCGAAAAGTTCGGGAAGTTCGCTCATTTTTTCGTCGAGGATGGTGAAGAGCAGGTCCTCCTTGGAGGAAAAATATTTGTAAATGGTCCCGGTGCTGATTCCCGTCTGGTGCGAGATGTCCCGAAGGTTCACCTGGTGAAAGTCGCGGCGCGAGAACAGGTCAAGCACCACCGGATAAAGGCGCTGCTTGATCTTTTCCGGGACGGGGTGTTCCATCCGGCGGATTCCGGTGTCTTTTCGCAGATACTCTTTCATGTGGATAGACGCGGTCGTCGGTCCTGGCGTACCGCCGGAACCATACTCTATGGCATGTGTAGCCCGTCGTGCATATTTATGCAAGGACATTTCGGATCGTGCGAACAGGTGACCTGCGGCACTCTCCGGCGAGGGGGCTTGTACGACGATTTTATTGATTTGACAGAACGTTCCAGCGCGGACATACAGATACTATCGGACCAATCACTGCAGTTTCATGGGGGAGAATATGAAACGCGCTGCCGCATGCTGGATAGTGCTTGCTGTGGTTTCGACGGCGGCGGGTCTGTCACCCGCGGCCATGGCTCAGGAAAAGAAGGTGGTTCTTCATTTTTTTTATGGGAAGGAATGCCCGCACTGCCGGCAGATCGAACCTGAAATAGAGGCGCTGGTAAAGGGGAATCCCCGGCTGGAATTAAAAAAATACGAAGTATGGTACAATACGGGAAACAGGGATCTCCTGATGCGGATGGCGAAGGAACGCGGTAAGAGCGCCCAGGGGGTTCCCACCGTGATCATTGGAAGCGACGTCTACCTGGGCTCCGATATGTCAAAAATCAGGGCGCTCGCCGTCAGAAACACGCGGAAGTAGAAAACGCCGCCGGTCGCGCGTCACCTCCGCCGCAGAGCGGCTGCGCGGCGCGCGATTCGGCTTCTTCCCGGTGTTACCCGGGAATTGAAGGTCCTCGACATGGACGGGCATCCGGTTGAGGGAATAAAACTAAATAAATTTAAATATTTATTATCTATTTTATAAACAAAAAATATTGACACCCCGGGGCCCGCGGCTATAGTGATTAAAAAGCGTTTCCCCTTCATTATTAAAACCAGCGAGGTAGCTATGATTCTTTTCAACCCAAAGAAATATGACGGCTCCGACGTCGATCCCAAAACCAGGGATATTCTGTTGAAGACGATCGAATTTTTCGAGAATAAGGGTCTCAAGAAGATCAAGGAAGACGACCAGTCGAGCGTATGGTACGATGATTTTCTGGAGTTCGTTAAAAAAGAAAAGGTGTTCGCCACCCTGCTCACCCCGTCGGGCTACGGCGAGAAGGATTCGCGATGGGACATGTGGCGTATTGCGAAGATGAACGAGATCCTCGGCTTTTACGGGCTGTGCTACTGGTACACGTGGCAGGTTTCCATCCTCGGGCTGGGGCCGATATGGATGGGCTCGAACGAAGAGATGAAGCACAGGGCGGCCAAACTCATTAAAGACGGCGGCATTTTCGCTTTCGGCCTTTCGGAAAAGGAGCACGGGGCGGACATCTACGGCACCGATATGATGCTTTATCCGAAGGGCGACGGCACCTATGTTGCCCGCGGAGACAAGTATTATATCGGCAACGGTAACGAAGCGGCGCTGGTGTCGGTTTTCGCGAAGATGGCCGATACCGGCGAGTATGTCTTCTTCGCGGTCGATTCCAAGCATCCCAATTATGAATGCGTCAAGAAGATAAGCACCTCGGGGGTGCGCCAGGCCTACGTGGCCGAGTTCGCCCTGCACGATTATCCCATAACAGAGGCCGATATCCTCTCGCGCGGGCAGCTCGGCTGGGACTCCTCGCTCAATACGGTCAATGTAGGCAAGTACCAGCTCGGCTGGGCCTCCATCGGCATCTGCACCCACGCCTTTTACGAGGCGATCGACCATGCGGCCAACCGGAATCTCTACGGCAAGTTCGTCACCGATTTCCCGCACGTTAAAAAGATATTCACCGAGGCCTATGCCCGCCTCGCCGCGATGAGGCTTTTCGGCCTTCGGGCGTGCGACTACATGCGCGCCGCGGACGGCAAAGACCGGAGATACCTGTTGTACAATCCCATTCAGAAAATGAAGGTCACCATGGAGGGAGAGAAGGTCGTGGGCCTGCTGCACGAGGTCATTGCGGCCAGGGGATTCGAGCAGGACACCTATTTCGAGATGGCCATTCGCGACATCGGCATGCTTCCCAAACTCGAGGGCACCACGCATGTCAATATCGCCCTGGTCACCAAGTTCATGAAGAATTTCCTCTTCGCCCCGGCCGAGTACCCCGAGGTGCCGAAGCGGAACGATCAGTCGAATGACGCCTACCTCTTTAACCAGGGGGCGACGGCGGGCCTGTCCAAGGTCACATTTCATGATTACAGGACGTCTTTCGAGGGTATAGGGAGCGCGAACCTGGACATCTTCAAGGAGCAGATCGAGGCGTTCAAGACGTTCCTCGCCAGGGCCACTCCCGACGAAAAACAGAGCAAGAACATGGACTATATGCTCCAGGTGGGCGAGCTCTTCACGCTCATCCCCTATGCCCAGCTGATCTGTGAGAACAAGAAGATCTACGGGGTTGACGACGTCATCATCGACGAGATCTTCAATTTCATCGTCCGCGACTTCTCGGCATACGCCCTGCGTCTCTATACGGGCCAGGAGAACAGCGATCTCCAGAACGAGCTGATCCTCAAGATGATCCGCAAGCCGTCACCGGACCAGACGAGCTTCAACGCGGTCTGGGAGAAGTACGTGTACGCGCTCAAGGGGCAGTACCAGATGAACCAGTAGGGCAAAACGATGTGCCGCGGAGGTTAAGCGACATAAAGCGATACGCCGCGGCACCCGCCGTTTCATCCTCCTCCGGGAGCGGGAGGACCGCATGCCCACTCCCGTCTCCCTCCCGCCGGAGCCGTCCGTCGCCGATTAATCTCTTGACAACGGGTCGTAATTTTGCACAATTATTTCCGGATGACAGCCCCGTCGGGGTTTTTAATTAAATTTCTTTACTTTTTTTTCCGATTATAGTATAAGTACTACGTATAAGGTGCCTCTCGGCAAGAAAATGAAAGCGACGTTCGGCAGCGAAGCCTCGGTCGGAGGGGGTGGACTCGTTTTCTGGCGGACAGCGGGCCTTGCTCGAAGACATTATGGTAGCATAAAAATCATTTTTAAAAGGAGTTAAAAATGAAAAGGGAGGTCAAGTCGATTATATTGGCATTTCTGATAGGGTGTTTGATTCTCCTTGTCGGGAGCGGCAATATAACCCTCCAGGCGCAGGAAGCGGCCAAGAGCACGGCGCCGGAGAAAAAACAGCAGACCGGGCTTATCGAGGACTGGCTGAACGATTTCGAGGCGGCGGAAGACTGGAGGGCGACGTCCACCTGCCCGCTGGGTGATACAAAAATACGAAAGATACCGGGAAAACCCCGCCCTGTCGACGATAACGGCAATCCTGTGGAGTTCCCCAACGAGATCACCGATGACAACGGTATTTCCCACAAACATGAATTCGTGCTGGGAGTTAAGACGTATTTCATGGACAGGGGCTTTGACCGTGTAGAGGTGCTTCCCCCCAATGAGTATATTATCCGCGGAAAGGCCAAGGAGATCAAGGTGTGGGTGCTGGGGCGAAAATTCCGCCACACACTGTTTGTAAAGCTGCGCGATTTCAGGGGTAGATTGTACAAGATCAAGATCGGCAGGCTGGATTTCTGGGGGTGGAAAGAGCTTTCGGTCGTCATACCGGGCTGGTTGCCGCAGTCCGCAAGCTATGCCATGCTTGATAAAAACCTGCACTTCGTCTCGTTCTTCGTAGAGAGCGATACTTTCGAGGTTCCGGGAACGTTTTACTTCTACCTGGACAACTTCAGAGTGGTTACCGACCTCTCCGAATTTACCGGCGACACCTTTATCAGGGATACCTGGTAAACGAGAGCAGGGCATATTATCAACGGAGGCATAGGATGAAAATTGAATATAATAAACTGATTCCCGCTCTGGTGTGCGGCATAGCGGTTGTGGCGGCGGGTGTTCTCGCCCCCGACCGGGCCAGCTCGAGGCTGAACACGAATGTTCCGGCGGACCTCAGCGAAAAGGAGCTTCGCGCGCTCGTGGTGGAGGACTTCGAACAGCAGACCGACTGGATAATCGATTCTGTCCCGAAGAAGAACGCGGATGAGAAGAAGAATCCCGTTCCGGTGCTGGAACTCAAGTATGTTGAAGGCGGGCCGTCGGACCTTATAGAGGAGAAATGGGCCGCCGATAAAAAGGGGATGGAAAAGAAACAGGCCCTTGGTGTCCATTTCAGGTTCAAGTACCCCGGGTACAATTCGGTCCATCTTCTGCCGCCTCCCGAGGTACAGTGGGACGATCCCACGAGGAAGGTGATGACTTATGACCCGAGGACCGGGGCCGAGATCCAGGAGAGGGCCATTCAGCTTCCCGGCCGGGCGAAGGGTATTTCGGTGTGGTTTCACGGGCGCGGGAACGACTATACGCTCGAGGCATGGGTAAAGGATTACCGTGGCGACGTCCATATCCTTAAACTGGGATCGCTCAATTTCGTGGGATGGAGGCCGCTCAGGGCGTTTATCCCGGAGAACGTTCCCCAGGAGACCCAGTCGTATCCTCAGACCAGG
>JAGODA010000151.1 GCA_017998475.1 Spirochaetota bacterium
GGCTCAATGCTAGCTGCCGGATACCGGCACACGCGGACCATTACTATACAACAACCATTGTGCAGCGCCCACGACGCGCGCGCGACGAGACTCGCAGGATGCGACCGAGCCGCGATACTGAAAGCTCATAAACCGCAACCAACAAGACCTCACCCCTTGCAAGGCCAATTGCTGAACCCAATAAGCTCCATCTCGCATTCATCAAGCAGCGCGCACGACGCGCGCGAGGCGAGGACGGTCCACGGAGGGACCTCCCGCAGCCGAACAGTAAGACATCGGAAAAACCCTCAGTAAAACACGCAGCACCATCTATACCACACATCCCGAACCATCTTTAATTTCATATAACTGGAAGCCAAGCCGCGCGGCGTGTGAGCGCCAGCCCCCCGGTGACGCACAGGAGGTGCTAATGTCGGCGAAGCGACAGGAGGTCGCGTCTTTCGCCGACCGCTTGAGAGCGCGTTTTCTTTGGTCCTTTCTTTTCCGCGCTGAAAAGAAAGGACGGAGCCCCTACGAGCGGATAAGCTCGCACCCCCCGCATGGGGACCTCATGCGAAGAACTCACACCCCTCGAGAAAAAGCACACTAAAACATATCCTGCTTGACACCTCCCCGCCCCGCGGGCTACTGTCCAGACAGACCGGTCGGTCTGTCTCACTGAAGCCGGCCCCCGGGAGTGCGCATGACCCTGAAAGACCGCATAATCGACGAGTCCCTCAAACTCTTCTCGGTAAAGGGCTACGTCAACACCTCCACCACGGACATCATCACCGCGGCGGGCACCTCCAAGGGCGGCTTCTACAACCACTTCAAGACCAAGGAAGAGCTCTTCACCACGGCCCTCTCGCGCGCGCGGAAGATCTGGCGCGAGAAGAACCTCGCCGGCCTCGATTCCCTGGACCACCCGGTGGACCGCATACAGAAGCTCCTCGAAAACTACCGCGACCGCTACCTTGCCGACGCCCACGCCTTCCCCGGCGGCTGTGTGTTCGTGACCTTCGCCGTGGAGCTCGCCGGGCAGAGCCCGAAGCTCGCCGAAGAGGTGAACGAGGGCTTCGTCCGCCTGCGGGGGATGATACGGCGCGCGCTCGACGAGGGTAAAACCGCCGGCCAGGTCGATCCCGCGGCCGATACCGAGCGCATCACCGAGATGGTCTTTTCGGGCCTCATGGGGACCTGCGTCATGTTCAATCTCAACCATTCGCGCCGCCAGCTGAACGCCTCCATCGAATCGCTCATACAGACACTTCGGGAGGTGCGGCGCGAGGGCGGAAAACACGCGAAAAAATCGCGGAAGAAATAACAACTCCGGCGGGCGCGCGTCCGCCGGCGGCACGGGGACCGCGCGTACAGCGGGTCCGCGGCCGTACACAAAAACGGGAGGAGGAATCATGAAAAGCGAAACGTTCAAGGCCCTGGTGGTGCGCGAGCGCGAGGACAAATCGTTCGCACGGGCCATCGAGGAGCGCTCGCTCGACGATCTGCCGCAGGGCGGGCTCGTCGTCGATGTGCGCTACTCCTCGCTCAACTACAAGGACATGCTCTCGGCCACGGGAAACCGCGGCGTCACCAAAAACTATCCGCACACGCCGGGCATCGACGCGGCGGGCGTGGTGGTCTCCTGCGCCGACGGCGCGTTCAAACCCGGCGACGAGGTCATCGTGACGAGCTACGACCTGGGCATGAACACCTCCGGCGGCTACGGCCGTCGCATACGCGTGCCCTCGGCGTGGGCGCTGCCCCTTCCTTCGGGGCTTACGCTTCGCGAGGCGATGGTGTTCGGCACCGCGGGCCTCACGGCCGGCCTTTCGGTGCACCGCCTGCTAGGATGGGGCATAACGCCCGAGCGGGGCGAGATCCTCGTAACCGGCGCGGCGGGGGGCGTGGGGAGCATGGCGCTTTCCATCCTGTCCCACCGGGGCTTTTCGGTCGTCGCGCTTCAGGGCGGCGCCGGCGCCGACGAGCTGCTCAAAAAGTGCGGCGCGAAGTCCATCCTGGGCGCGGACGAAAGCGCGGACCAGCCGTCGCGCCCGCTCCTCAAGGAGCGCTTCGCCGGCTGCGTCGACACGGTGGGCGGTTCCGTGCTCGCCTTCGGCCTCAAGTCGGCCGTGGCGGGCGGCGCGGTCACCTGCTGCGGCAACATCATGCCCGAGCTACCCATCACGGTCTATCCGTTCATCCTGCGCGGCGTCTCGCTCTTCGGCATCGATTCGCAGAACTGCCCCATGGCGCTCCGGCGCGAGGTGTGGGGTCTGCTCGCGGGCGCGTGGAAGTTCCCGTGGCTTTCCGACCTGGCCGCGGAGACCACGCTCGAGGGGCTCGAGGAGAAGTTCGCGCTCATGAAGGCCGGAACGCTGAAAGGACGCACGGTGGTACGCCTTACGTAATTCGCACAACGGCGTGGACGTGATGTCGGCCCGCGGCGCGCATCGCGTCGCGTCATTCAAGCGGAGGTGCACGGACATGGGTGATGCGAACATACGTCTCGAACGAAAGGGCGCCGTGGCGGTCGTCACGCTCGACCGGCCCGGCCGCCTGCACGCCTTCAACGACGTGATGTTCGATGTACTGGAGGGCGTCGCGCGCGAACTCGCCGCCTCGCTCCCGCGCGCGATCGTCGTCACCGCCACCGGGGAGCGCTCCTTCAGCGCGGGCTTCGACGTGCACCCCGACAACCCCATGGTACAGCGCATCGTCGATTCCGTCAGCACGAAGGACGAAGCGCCCGCGCGCGCGGCGATCGCGCACATCCGGCGCGCCGTCGACGCCTTCGTGTCGCTCCCGGTGCCGATCATCGCGGCCCTGAACGGCGACGCCTACGGCGGCGGCGCGGAGCTCGCGGTGCGCTGCGACCTGCGCGTGATGGTAAAGACGGCCGTCATCTGCTTCTCCGAGGCGCGCCTCGGCCTCATGCCCGACTGGGGCGGCGGCGCGGCCCTCGCGAAACTGGTGGGTGCGACGCGCGCGGCCGACCTCGTCCTCACCGCGCGGAAGGTCGACGCGGGCGAGGCGCTCGCCATGGGCCTGGTCAACCGCGTCTGCGAACCCGGCACCGCGCTCGACGAGGCCCTCGGCATGGCAACCCTCATCGCCGACAACGGCCCCCGGGCCGTTCGCCACGCGCTCGCGCTCATCCGCAACAGCCGGAACACCTTCTACGACGCCTCGCTCGAGGAGGAGGAGCGCCGCGCGGTCGAGCTCATCGCCTCGGGCGAGTGCTTCCACGGCGTGGGCGCCTTCCTCGAAAAGAAGAAGCCGGAGTTTCCGGACATCTGAGGGGGGAGGGCGGAGCGCGGCGTTCGACGAGACGTGGAGCCGCGTGCCGCGACCGCGCCCTGAAGCACCGGAAAAATGGATGACAGGCGAACCGGGAGCTGATACGTATCGCGACGACGGGACGAGCGGCATAGCCCTTAACCGGGCCGTGCGCCGGAATGGTGAGCGAACGCCCGTATCCCCGGATATCGCTCCGGCATACCGGGCGACAGCCCCGTAACGACGGCAACCGGCGGCATGAACGCGATCGGGGCGCGCCAGGAGACACAATGAACACCGAAAACATTCTGTTCGCGTTTGGATTGACCGTTCTGGCCGGCCTGTCCACGGGCATCGGCAGCGTGATGGCTTTTTTCTCCAAGAAGTATAATCCGAATTTTCTGTGCGGTTCGCTGGGATTTTCGGCGGGTGTGATGATTTACGTATCGTTTGTCGAAATATTCGTAAAGGCACGGGATTCCCTGAGCGCGGTTCTCGGCGAAAAACCGGGCTATTATGTGACGGTTATCGCTTTTTTCTCCGGAGTGGCGCTCATCGCCCTTATCGACAAACTGGTGCCGTCGGTCGAAAACCCGCACGAAATCGGGAATATAAACGAGGACGCGTACAGGGGCGCGAAGGACGACAGACGACTGCTGAGAATGGGGCTCTTCTCGGCGCTCGCCATCGCCATTCATAATTTTCCGGAGGGCCTGGCCACGTTTATGGGGGCCCTGAGCGACCCCGCCCTGGGCGTCAGTATCGCCGTCGCTATCGCGATCCACAACATACCCGAGGGGATGGCGGTGTCGGTTCCGGTGTATTATTCGACCAAAAGCAAAAAGAAGGCGTTCTGGCTCTCCCTGCTCTCCGGTCTCTCGGAACCGGTCGGCGCGCTGGCGGGTTTTTTCATACTGCGGGCCTTTTTCAACGATATCGTATTCGGGCTTGTCTTCGCCGGGGTGGCGGGCATTATGGTGTATATCTCCCTCGATGAGCTCCTGCCCACCGCCGAGGAATACGGCAAGCATCATATCGCCATCGGCGGTCTGATCGCCGGGATGGCGGTTATGGCGGTAAGCCTGTTGCTGTTTGCCTGACGTCGTCCCCTGTTGTGGATACCGCGGATAACGGAACGCGCACAATGAGCGACATCAAGGCGCGGATCGACGAGGGAGCCGGGAACACAAAGGGCTTCACGGTGACGGCGAGTAAACGCTATCCCCGTCTCCCCTTCGCGGTCTGTTTCATGGAGATGAGGCCGTAACCGGCGTGTGACGCGCCTGTGGTACGGCCCGCACGATACGCCGCGGTAGTATGTTTTCTTATTGATTTATATCGAAAAAGACTCCCGACTGAACCGGCACAGTGACGGGCCCGGACCCGCCGACCACTCACACGGGGGCGCACCATGTACGGCATACACTCATCCGACGGATACCACGGGATCATCGACGGAATAAAGATCAAGACCCTCAATCACGGAAAGCACATGCTCATGACGGAGTTCACACTCGAAAAGGGCGCGCTCCTCCCCGCGCACGCGCACCCGTACGAGCAGACGGGCTACCTGGTGTCCGGCCGCATGCGCCTGTACATCGGCGACGCCGTGCGCGAGGTCGCGCCGGGCGACAGCTGGAGCATCCCGGGCGACGTGACCCATCGCGCCGAGGTGATCGAGGACTCCGTCGCGCTGGAGGTGTTCAGCCCGGTACGGGAGGATTATATGAAATACCTGGACCGCAAAGACGTCCTGGACTGACGGGCCCGCGCCGCGCCATAATGCGATTGACTCCCGCGCGCTAAAGTGGTACCGATAGTACATGCCACGACAACGCGCCGACGATCCCGGAGAATCATCCCCCGCAAAGGAGAGCGCAATGGAACCTTCCTCCCTCGGCAGAATCGAATCGATAAAAGCCCTCTACATAGACGCGCCGGTTAAAAAGGTATGGGCCGTGCACACCGACATCAATACATGGGCCGCGTGGCACCCCGGCATCACCGAGGCGACTCTCGATGGAAAGCTCGCGCAGGGGGCGGTGTTCCGCTGGAAATCGGGCGGCATGTCGATCGAATCCACGGTCGAAAAGCTGGCCGAGGGCGAGGAGATACACTGGAGCGGGAGGGCGCTCGGAACCCGCGCCTTCCATAAATGGTACTTCAAGAAGAAGGGCGACGGCACCATCGTGAGCACCGAGGAGACCATGGGGGGCTGGCTGGTGCTTATTTTACGGATCGTGATGCCGAAATTCCTGGACAGATCGATCGACGAGTGGCTTGCAAACCTTAAAAAGAGGGCCGAATCGGCACGATAACGGAAGACGGCCATCGCGAACCGCATGTCATTGCGTCGAGGGAGCGTACGATATGAAGATCGGCATCGGCTGTTTCAATGAACTGGATTCCGTAACGATGAAAGACCGCTACCAGGAAACGGTCTACACCTACGACGTGCGCTACACAACCTTCACGATCGAAACCGCCATCCCCGACGAGAACCGCGTGCTCGACGTGCCGTGCCCCGCGTGCGGCGAGGTCCTGCGCCTCAGGCAGAACGACAGGCGGACCATAGCCCTCCGGCAGGCGATCATTCCCGCGCTTTTCCTTCTCATGCCGCCGCTTTCGCTCTTTCTGTTCGACAGGGCGGTCAACGACGCGACCAACGGCATGTGGATCGTCGCCATTCTGCATTTCGTATTTTTCGTCGCCGGTACGGGCTACCTGGCCTTCGACATCAGGCAGTACGAGTTCGAGCATTTTATCGCGATTAAAAACAGTGACAACAGCGTCCGGCTCGACGAGCGCATGAAGGTGCCGAAGCACCGCCTGATGGACGACGGCTACCCGGCGCTGTACGGCGGGTACTACTCGCGCTTCAGGGCCCTGTATTTCGCCGTCATCGCCGCGTACGCCTGCGGTCTCTATATGGTCATCGCCTCGGCGAAGCGCTCCATCACCGACGTACTCATCGCCTTCGGCCTCATTCTCGCGGGATTGCCGCTGTACCTCATCGTCAGCTACCTGTACGACCGCTTCGCCGGGCGGGAGACGCGCATACGGTGAGCGCCGTACGGCCGCGTCGAAGGTCCGGTCGCGTTCGCGCGTCCCCGCCGTATAGTACTTGACATCCGCCGTTTTCGCCCCTATGCTTGCGCATTACGACCGGCGGAGGACACCATGCAGAAGAGCATATTACACGGCCTGATATTCATCCAGACCTGGGGCGAGAGCGACGAGCTCCTGCGCTTCCTCAAGGGGAACGAGTTCGTCTTTTCGGTTTTCCATATAATGGGGCGCCACAGCTACCTGGTCGACGCCCTCTTTCATCACAAGGACGAGCTCGAGCAGTGGATCGCGCGCGTGAAGGCCTTCAGGCTCGACTCGGGCGTTCCGGCCGTCATCTCGACCCAGTCCAACAAGGTGATCGAGGTGCACAAGAGGAAGGAGGACTTCAGCCTCAAGAATTACCGCGAGATCCGCGACCGCAACCACATGTTCATGATGATCGACAATCCCACCAACGACGCGGCGCTCCTCGCCCTGCTCGAAAAGGTCCCGATCGTCCAGAGCATTCTGCACGTGCAGGGCGTTCACAGTTTCATGGTCGAGCTCATCACCGACAATTACCAGAGTTTCAAGGACCTGCTCGTGATGGTGAAGGCCCTGGGAACGGTGCGGCACATCGAGACGCAGGAGGTCATTAACGTCCACAAGTACCGCAACACCATCCTCGACGAGAAGGGCGAGCTTGCGGTACCCAAACACGACATCCGCGAGCTCTACGCGCTGTAGGGGGCGAAGGGCAATGGCGGACATCATCACAAATCCCGTCGAGTACGCGCGCGAGGTGGTGGGGCGCGACCCCATGGCGACCTTCCTGGGCATAGTGGTGGAGGAGGCGCGGGAATCCTACGCGCGCTGTTCGCTCACCGTCATGCCGGAGTACCTCAACGCCGCCGAGCGCGCCCACGGCATCGCCGTACACGCGGTGGCCGACCAGGCCTTCGCCGTGGCCTGCAACTCCACCGGATCGAAGGCGCTGGCCATGCATTTTTCCATAAGCTATCTATCGGGGGCGCTCGACGGCGAAAAGATGGTGGCCGAGGCCGTTCCCGTAAATATCGGCAAGAAGGTCAGCGTATGGAAGATCGACGTGCGCGGCAGCGCCGGCCGGCACATAGCCTCGTGCGAGGGGATTGCCTATCATAAATAAATCCTTGACAACGCCGGAGCCTTCTCGCTACCAATGGAGGCTGCGGGAGGGTGCCCGGACGGCCTCCCGCGGAGAAGTCTTACTAACCACGTATCGAGGTAATCGATGAAAAGATGGGCGGTCGCCGCTCTCGTGCTCGTGTGTTCGTGCTCGTCCTTTATAAGGGAAGAACACGCGGCGGGTCTGAAGGCCTACGAGGAGGGCCGGTACGTCATGAAGCAGAACGCCGGCAGGGAGGACGCGCCGCTTCGAAAGGGCGAGGTCGTCAATCTGATCGTACAGACGGGGGGCGATTTCATCAAGGTCTACGTCTATCCCGCGTCGGTCGATTTCCTCAAGGCGGACCGGGTGCTCATACTCTTCCTTTTCGACGACGACTTCAAGAACAAGGTGTTCGACAAACAGTATTTCGAGGAGCGGCAGTACCAGCTCGTGGACG
>JAGODA010000152.1 GCA_017998475.1 Spirochaetota bacterium
TTCCTCGGAAAATGCAAGGTTCAGGCCGGCAAGCGTCTCTCTGATCATAGAAACGAAGAAGCCCGCCTCGCGCGCCCTGCCGGTCATTTCCCGGAGCAGGCCGGTCAGGTTCCGGGACCCCTCCTCGTTACGGACCAGAACGATCCGCCGATCGGCGAAGCGGGTCATCTTCTCTATCGCCGCCCGGGGATCGGCCATGGGATAAAGAGAATGAAGGCAGACGAGCGCATCACGTTTTCCCCCCTCCCATTCCTCCCAGGTACTGTGATGCGGCCGAATTTTCGCCGCAATCGTACCGTCGATTTTACCGCGCAGAATGTCCAGCATGTGCGCAGACGGTTCTATCGCCTCAACCGTAAATCCTCTCCCGGCCAGGGGAATCGCAAAAAAGCCGGTCCCGGCACCAACGTCGATCACGCTTACGCACCCATCAAGCGCGCGCGCGATATGATCGACAAGATTGCCCGGATAGCCCTCAGCGGAAAGCCTCCTGTCGTATTCTGCGGCGAATGTTCTGTCGTAAAACTTCATCACATCCCCGGAATGCGGTGACTTCAATTCAATACGGTCTCGCTCCAATCTACTATATCTTTTTATATCGAATCAACAAGGAAAAGAACCAGCGGGGGATGGATAAAAAAAGGGATACCCGCGTCGGCGGATATCCCTTTTGCTTTGCGGAAAGGAAGAATTTACTTCTTCAGCATGTCCGCGCCCTTCTTGGTAGCGACGTCTTTCGCAACGCCTTTCGCGGCGTCCTTGAGAGCGTCTTTGGAAGGAGCAGCATCCTTAACGGCGTCCTTCGCGGCGTCGGCAACGGTGGCTTCGTCCTTCTTCTCCTCGGTAGCGGCCGGAGCGTTGGGATCAACAGCCTCTTCCTTCTTCGCGCAGCTGGCAAATACCAGGCCGAGCGCGAAAACGAGTACGATAAGGCTTGCAAACTTCTTCATGTGAATCTCCTTACTTTTTATTGTTTTATAAGACCTGCATTAAAAGCGCAGTCGGTCGCTGAACGCCACCTTACTTGGTAGCCTTCTTCTCGTCTTTCTTCGCTGTCTTGTCGTCCTTCTTCGCGGCCTTGTCGTCGGCTTTCTTCGGGGCGGCCTCAGGCTTCTGAGCGGCCTTCTTCTCGTCTTTCTTCGCGGCCTTGTCGTCCTTCTTGGCGGCCTTGTCGTCGGCTTTCTTCGGGGCGGCCTCAGGCTTCGGAGCGGCCTTCTTCTCGTCCTTCTTCGCGGCTTTATCGTCAGCCTTTTTCTCCTCGACCTTTACCCCCTTACCGGCGGCGTCCTTCTTCGGAGCATCGGCCGCAAACGCCGTGGTCGATACGACGAAGGCAAAAGCAACCAAAAGGCTAAGAACTTTTTTCATATACGACTCCTTTTTTGATTGTTAAAATCATAGAACCTGCGGTTCTATACCTAGTAGAACAATCGAGACCCGACTTTCGGACACAATTTCCTGAAAAATATGCTTACAGAAGCGCGACTGCGTGAGATTTATGCTTTATACAAGAAGGAATTATTTGTCTATATTTATCGGTTCGCGCGCTCATACGAGGTCTCCGAAGACATCCTTCACGACAGTTTCGAAAACCTGATCAAATACTCCCGAAAATACGACCTGATCGACGCCAACATCAGATCCTTCCTCTACCGGACGGCCCATAATCTCGTCGTTAACCACCTCAAGCGCGATCGCCGGATCACTCCGGTTACGCTTGAAGAGGACAGCAGCGTGACGGGCGAGAGATACATCGAGGAAGCGTTCGAACTTGACGAGCTGAACCGGGAGATCTACGGGCATATACAATCAACAGACGAGGTATCGAGATCGATATTCATAATGAGCAAAGAATCCGGAATGGGCATCCCACAGATCGCGTCGGCGCTGGGAATATCGGAGCGAACGGCGCGGAGAAAGCTCGCGGCATTGATCGACGATCTGGCAGTACACCTTAAAAAAATGAATTTTATATGAAATTTTTTTACAAAATATGGCTGCTTTGAGCCACACGATTGTTTTATGTTATAGAACCGTGCGGCTTCCGATACATTTCGAAACGCCGGAAGCCCTCGACGATGGGAAATCGGGGAATCGGTGATATACTTTATTTTAGGAAAAAGAAGGTGAAAAAGGGCGCTCACATCGATGAAAGATCCATGCGCTCCCTCCTCATCGCGGGAAAGGGAATGAGAGCCGCGCGCCTTCATGTCGAGAATTGCGCCGAATGCCGTGAACGGTACGCGAAGCTGAAGGCGGTACTTGCGCCGTCCGTCGCGGGAGATCTCACCCCCCCGCCGGAAATAGAAAAGCGCATCCTCGCGTCCTATCGAGCGACATACCACGACACAGCGCCCCGGTTGTCAGTAAGAGCATTTCGCGGCCTCCTGGCCGGTTTTAACCCCATGGTGATGGCCGGGTCCCTGGCCGTCGTTCTCATCGTCGCCAGCGCGGGATTTCTTATCCATAAAGCCTATTCCCCCAGACCGCTTCCCCTGTATGTCTATCATATACGGGGCGACGCGCTCATCGACGGGAAGCCCGCAAGCTATCGAAGCACGATCTACGAAGGAAGCCTCCTCGAGGTTCCGGAGAGATCCGTACTGGTGCTCTCTTTAAAGAACCGTTTTCTCCTCAAGGTGCATGAAAACAGCGAGCTGCGTATCGCAAAAGCGACAATGAAACGCGGACGCGGTCAGTCAGAGTTCATATTCAATCTGAGAAAGGGTACTCTTTTCACGCGCATTAACACACCGGACAACGAACCGAATTATTTCTATATGACCCCTAACGCGCGCATCAAGTCATCGAGAACGGAGTTCATTCTGAAAGTCGCCGGCGACAAGACCATTCTCATACCCAGAAGCGGGACCATCAACATCACCTCCCTCGAAACCGAGGAAGAGGTGCTGACGCTTCCTGATAAAAAATACGTAATCACTTCCTCCATCGAGACGACCGAAAGCGCGGAATACGAGGACGTGAGCGAACAGCTTTCCAGCGACGCCGAAAATCCCCTCGGAGAGAACGGCCGGGGAGAGGTGTCGACCCCCCTCGGGCCGATGAGCTGAAACCCGGCCTACAGACCCATTGACTCGGCCATAAGACGATGCACGTCGGTGGTGTGATGCACTCCCCCGAAACGGCGGATGTGCCTCTCGGGCCCCCACGCGGTAACCAGAACCGGGCTGGCCGTATGAGCGCCGGTAGACCACACGACACCCTGCTCCCGCGCCACCGCCCTCGCCATCAGATTGTTGCGGTTCTCCCCCGCAGCGGTGTAAAATTCAGTAAAATCATTGATCCGGGGAATCCTGGTCACGCGCTTCCCCTTGAACATGAAACCGGGAGGCGCATCGGTCAGGGCCAGGATATCGGCCGCCTGTGAAACGGTGATCCTGAAATCGACCGCGTCATTGAACATGCGCGCCAGGCCCTCTGGCGTCTGCGAAGACCGGTCGAGCGCTTCGAATTCCAGGCGTATCCGCTCGAAGCTTTTTTTCTGCGCGTACAGCCGATCGAGCACCGACGGGCTCACATAGTTGTTCCTCGCGCGATACTTTTTCTCCCCGAACGCCGCGCCTGGCAGCCCGATAGCCGGCGGCGGATTATGCCGTGAATAGCTGAAAGCGAACCCCCCCGTTTCGTGATCGGCAATCACAACCACAAGGGTGTCGGATCGATTTCGCACCCAGCGGTACACGCGCTCAACCGCCTCGTCGAAGACGAGCATCTCGTGCAGCAGCCGTCCGGCGTCGTTATGGTGCCCGGCGTAATCGATCTGCCCTCCCTCCACCATGAGGAAGAACCCCCTGCTATTTCTGGAAAGCGTTTCGATGGCCTTTTCTGTCATCTCGGCAAGTGTGGGAACCGTGCGGTGCTTAAGGGAGCGCGTTCGGTTCACGGTGATCGCGTCGGGCATCTCGGAATCGGCAAAAAGGCCGAGGAGCTTCGGCGACGAGCTCCTCATCAGCGCGGCCCGGTCGAACACCGTCGCGTATCCCCCGCGGGCGGCCTCTTCAACCAGATTCCTGCCGTCGCGGCGCGCGGAACGGACCGAAAAGCCGGCCGGGAGGGCCGTCCCCGGCGCCGATTCGTCCGCGCCCTCTGGCAGCCAGTGGCACAGCCCGCCCGAGAGAAGCACCTCGACTCCGGAGTCCAGCAGGTCCGCGGCGATCTCGTTCTCCATCATGCGGTTGGGCCGGTGCGCCGCGAACGACGCCGGAGTGGCGTGCGTTATGCGCGTGTCCGACACCAGCCCGGCCGCCCTGCCGCTCCGGCGCGCTTTTTCGAGGATGCTTGCCGCGCGATTTCCGTCCCGGTCCATCCCGATCATCCCGGGGCGCGATTTTTTGCCGGTGGCGATCTGCGTACCCGATGCCGCGGAGTCGGTCACAAGGAAGCCTTCGGGACTGGTGAGGGCGATCCCGGTGACGCCATCGTTCATCATGCGCTCGAGGGCAAGCGTTCTGTCCTTTACCGCCGGACGCGTCGCGTATCGCGCATAGGTAAGCGCCAGGCCTATCTCCTGGGGTCCCATGCCGTCGCCTATCATAAGAATGAGGTTACGCACCTCCGCTTCGGGACGCGAGCAGGACATGAATAGAAAAAATATGACGAGAAACGCCGGGCGACGGAAAAGACCCCGCGGGTTAATCGGTATCGCGCGTATCATGTTTCAAGCTCCTTGAGGCGGAGGTCGTCGGCCGGAATGATCCTGCGTATCTCCGCGTTGGTAATCGGTTCTATCTCGCGGTGCCGATCGGGAGGAAGCCCGAGAAAACTCGCGAAGAGTATCTGGAGTATATCGCCATGCGACACCAGGAGAATCGTTCTCTCCGCGTAGCGGCACTCGCACTCGCGCACCGCCGCGAGAGCCCTTCGCCTTACCGCCGCGGGCGATTCAACCCCGGCTTCCTCATTATACGGATTGCCGCTGTCGGCCCTCCAGACCTCATGGTACAGTGTATCATCACCACCGTCGTACGTCCCGAAAAAGCGCTCGCGCAGCAGCGGAGTGTGGATGATCTCCTCAACCCGGACGCTTCCGGCGACCGCTTCGGCCGTCTGGCGGGCGCGTAAAAAATCCGATGAGCACACCACAAGGCGCGCCTTCCCCTCAAGGTGCTTTACGGCGGCTTCCCTCGCCTGGCGAACACCCTCCGGCGTGAGGCCGCAGGAATCGAGCCCGACCGCGGGGGAACTGCAGATATAACGCCCGATATTCGCCTCGCTCTGGCCGTGACGCATGATGTAATAGGTGTTACCCAGGCGCGGACCGTGACGGCCCATCGTTTCGCTATTGCTCCTGCCGGGCCGCATACCGAATGATGAAAGAGGAGGATTTAACGATGGAATAATGACCGCTGTCGTCCGTCAACGAAACGAATACTTCGAAAGGCACCGAAACGCCGTCCAGATTGCCTGTGACCGCGGGCTTGTTTCGGGTCTCCATGAAAAATTCATCGAGCAGGGTCCCTACCAGGGAAAAGCCCGATATGCGATTTCCCTCTGCATCCAGTCTCTCGGCGGCGAAGCGCCTGCCGCTTTGCGGGTCGATAAACCAGGCGCCGATCATACGTTTCTCCACGGGACGCGATGATCGTACGCTGAAACAGACAGTGTCTCCCTGGAAATAGATATGGTTATAGAGATCCCTGTTGGTCCCTTTTCCACTGAAAGGCCTGAATGTGAATTCCAGCGATCCATCGGCGATGGAGCCGTCCGGTTCCAGCCGCGATCCGAGCTCAAGTTCGCCGAGCGGTTTTCCGGAGGGGGAGCAGGAAAGCCCCCATGCGCAGAGGAAGATGAGAAGGCCATGCGCCCACGAGCGCGCTCGCTGCCTGGCGCACGCCCCATCAACGGTCGATAACAATTCTCCACCACCCTTTCAACGCAAGATCGTCATCGCGATAAAATGAATACCGGCGGAAATACCCGGCGAGACGTGAACGCAGATCCTCTCCGGGGACGGCGCCGTCGGGGAATGACCGCAGTTCCGGAAAGAATTCCTCGATTCTCCGCAGGGGAAACCTGTCGTGCAGCGGGCGATAGTGCGAGAAGATATGGAGGAACAACGGTTCGAACACCTCCGCGGCCGCCTGAAGCTCCGCCGGCGTCGGATCGGGCACGTTGAGACAGGAGGTAAAATGGTCGAATTCCACAAATGGATAGAGCGATGGGGAAACCGGGAAGATATCCTGCATGCCCATGCGCCTGTGGATCTCCATGGTCGCTTCGCGGTTGCCGGTTTCCTCGAAAATCGCGAAGGTGTGGAAGTAGAGGTCGGAATCGGTATAGGTCGAATCCACTATCCTGACCGGGGAGAGCCCCGCTTCGAAAGCCGCCCCCTTTTCCACGGGCACGAGACGCGATTTGAAATACACGCGATCGGTCGCGTAGGCCGGATAATAATCGGTCCCGCCCTTTTCGAGTATCTCACCCGCTCCGCCGCCGTATCTCAGATCGATCCGGAAGAGATGGATAAAATCGACAAGCTTTCCCTCCACGCGGCGGGCGAACAGAAGGCTGTGCTGATGAGCCGCGGAGATCCCGCGCGAATAATAACTCCCCGCCAGATAAGCGGGGATGAAACGCGCGACGGAGGCGAGGATGCCCGCGGCTAGCGCCAGATCGATTTCCTTTACCGGAAGGCGGGGTATCTCAATCCGGCCGTTGAGCAGCACGAACTCGTTTTTAATACTGTTGATATAGACGTCGCCCGTATCGTTTTTCGCGCCCGCGTCTATTCCGTTCAGTATATGCTTTATTTTTTCGGCCGGATCCATTATCTCTGTGATGTGCTTAAAGGAATATACCGATCGTATATGCCCGGGTCCTTTCGAAAAAGCAAATAAAAAAAACAGCGCCCTCCTAATTCCCTTGACAAACGCGGTTTCGGGACCCTAGAATAAGATCATTTCGGGCATCGCCCGACCGGCCGCTCAACACGAGAACAGCGCACACTACGGTCAACGGGGCCGCGACTACCGATCTGGCGGGCATGACCGTTGTGATCGGAGAAGCCCGCACGGCGGGCCATTTCAGGTTCAGGCGCTTCTGGAGCCGCATCGAAAAACAGGGGATCCCAGAGTTACAGGTATGAATACATTAATAAACGTCGGAGTCTCCCAGATGGGAGCATCTTCAAGCCCGACCGTTCTGAGGACGATACTGGGAAGCTGTGTCGGAATCTGCATATACGACCGTATGAAGAAAATCGGCGGAATGGCCCATATCCTTCTTCCCAACAATCCCGGAGACGGAATTCCCGAAAAATACGCCGACAGCGCCATTCCGCTTCTCATCACCCGCCTGCTGAAAGACGGGGCGAAAAAAGAATTCCTCTCGGCGAAACTGGCGGGCGGGGCCTCGATGTTCAAATTCAACGCCAGCGTCACCCTGGGCCAGATAGGCGAGCGGAATGTCGAGGAAAGCAAGAAGATACTGGAAAAAAACGGCATCCCGGTCCTCGAGGAAGACACCGGAGGAAACACGGGAAGGGTGATCGATTTCTTTCTGGAAGACGGCCGCCTCAAAGTGAAGGCCGGCGGACAGGAAAAACTCTATTACAAAGTATAACCACATCGCGGAGTAAACCCATGCATGCGCATATACAGCAAAGAATACAGGGGATCATCAACAACCTGGACCAGCTGCCCTCCATCCCGGATGTGGCGAGCAAAGTCCTCACCATGGTCAACGATCCGGACATCTCCTTCAAGGCCATAGCCGACGAGATATCCAAGGACCAGGCGATCACCACCAATATACTGAAGCTCTGCAATTCAGCGTATTTCAGCAAGGGCAAGGAGATCTCC
>JAGODA010000153.1 GCA_017998475.1 Spirochaetota bacterium
GCTGCGGGCGTATTACCTTCTGGTTGTCCTCGTATATAAGGTTGTGCCGCTTGAGGAGGTCCAACAGCTGTTTCCCTCTTCCCGGGTGGAAGGGGTGGTTGGGATCGTATTCCACACGGGAGACCTCGTCTGAGTGCATCAAGATATTGTACATTGGAATATCCTAATATAAGTGTATATTTACCGCCCTCAGTGTACAGCCGATCATTTATTTTTCAAGCTTTCTTTCATGTACACGGTCCGGATCGGGAACGGAATCTCGATACCCTCCTCGGCAAAACGCCGGTGCAGCCTTTTTACGAACTCGTGCCGGATCATGAACTGCTCCACGTATTCCCTGGCGCGAAGGATGACGTTGAAGGTGACCGCCGAATCGCCGAAGCCGCCAAAACGCACCATGGGCTCGAATTCCTCCACCGCGCCGGGCAGAGTACGCTGTATTTCGGAGGCCACCTCGAGGGTCACCCGCTCGACCCGTTCCAGGTCGCTGTCGTAGGCCACGCCGACGGGCACCACGACCGAAATGTCCGTTTCGAGAAGATGATAATTTACCACGACCGCGTTTGCGAGCGTGGAATTGGGGATGATGATGTGGTTGTTGCCCAGGCCCCTTATCGTCGTATTGCGCCAGCTTATGTCGACCACATACCCGCGCCGTTCCGCGTCGAGCTCGACGTAATCCCCCTGACGTATCTGCCTCGACACGATGATCTGAAGTCCCGCGAAAAGGTTGGAGAGCGTGTCCTGAAGCGCGAGCGCGACGGCGAGACCGCCCACGCCCAGGGCGGTGAGAATGGGCGCGATCGATATGCCGAGAAATTGCAGAATGACGAGAATACCGACGATGAAGACGACCGCGCGCGCTATATTCGAGAAGATCGATGTCGAGGGCAGCACCCCTTCCGATTTTTTAGCGTAGGCGTCGATGATCCCCACGATCGCGCGCGAGACCACGACCGTTACGCTGAAAATGGCGAGCACCGTCACCCATGTGCGTATCAACCCGAGCGTCGCCTCCCTCGGGGAAATACTGAGCGCGGCGACATAGACGCCCGCCAGGAAGAACCAGAGTATCGTCATCCGCCTGACGGCGTCGATTATCACCTTCCCCGGCTCCCAGCCGGCGGCCGGCAGCACCCGGGCGATACGCCTGAGCACCACCCTGTGGAATATCCATCCGGACGCAAGCGCGCCGACAATAATGGATAGTGGTATGCTCCATTCGAGAATATACTCGATCCCTGTCGAGATAAACGCGTTCATCAGATCCTCCAAAAATACTGGACGTTCATGCCGATACGGTGCATACTCCGGTCATCGTCAGTGCAGTCTAGTATTCTCACGAAAGCGTGCAAAGTAATTTTTTCCCCGCGGTCAGCGCTCCGGCCTGACCGGAAATCCAGAAGCGGAGCGGCGATGAACATACTCGACTGGACGATCATCGCGTCGGTCACGGCGCTCGTCATCGTCATGAGCTGGCTGGTCGGCCGGCGGCAGAAAGACCAGACAGATTATTACCTGGGCGGAAGGAAAATCCCATACTGGCTGGCCGGATCGTCCCTGGCGGCGAACCAGGTGAGCGCCATAAGCCTGGTCGGCGCGCCGGCGTTTATCGCCCTGAAGGCCGGCGGCGGGCTCCGATGGCTGCAGTACGAGCTCGCCGTGCCGCTGGCCATGCTCTTCATCGCCTCGGTGCTTCTTCCGGCCTATTCGCGGCTCGGCGGAGCGACCATATATGAATACCTCGGACACCGCTTCGGGAAAACCGCCCGGCACACGCTCGCCCTGGTATTCCTCGTCAGCCGCTCCCTCGGCGCCGGAGTAGTGCTTCTGGCGACCTCCTATGTAGCGGGGGCGTTTCTGGGCCTCGACATCCGCCCGTCCATCGTCCTCATCGCCGCGATCGCGCTCACCTACACCGTGCTCGGGGGAATCAGGGCCGACATCTACACCGACCTGCTGCAGCTCGTCGTGCTGTGGCTCGGCTCGTTCGCCTGCATCGCGGTTCTCTGGGGGCTGCTCGACGGCCGCGTTTCGATCCCCGCCGAGGCCGCGGGCCGGCTTTCCGTTTTCGAGTTCGGCTCAACGGGTCTGGGTGACGGCGAGACGTTCTCGTTCTGGCCCATGCTCTTCGGCGGGCTCTTCCTGTATATTTCGTATTACGGCTGCGACCAGAGCCAGGCCCAGCGCCTTCTCGCCGCCGGCGGAGTCGACGGAGCGCGGCGCGCGCTCGTTTTCAACGCGCTGGTCCGCTTTCCGCTCGTCCTGACATATTGCGCAATCGGCGTGCTGATGATACCGTTCCTCGCCCGAACGCCCGATTTCGCCGCCTCGCTCCACGGCCTCCCGCCCGACTACCTCATGCCCCGCTTCTTCACCGGCTACCTGCCGCCCGGACTGCTCGGCTTCGTTGTGGCCGGCATGCTCGCCGCTTCCATGTCCAGCCTCGACTCCGCCATCAACTCTCTCTCCGCCGTCACGTGGGAGGACTTCGCGCGCGGTCTCTTCCCGCGCCTGGACTCCATAAGCGACCGGAGAAAACTCCTCGCATCGCGCGTCATCACGCTCTTCTGGGGTGTCTTTTCCACGGGATTCGCCCTGCGTATCGCAGGCGGCTCGGAAACCGTCATAGAGCTCGTCAACAGGATCGGCTCGGCCTTCTACGGCCCGGTCGCCGGTGTCTTCGCGCTTGGAATATTCGTACGAAGCGCCCGGGAGATCCACGCGCTGTCCGGTTTCGCCGCGGGCTTCGGCCTCAATATCATCCTGTGGGCGTTTTTCGATACCACGGTTTCGTGGATGTGGTGGAACCTCGGAGGATTCCTTCTAACCCTGGTCACGGGCGCGCTCATCCCGACGCTGGCGTCGTTCGGCCGGCCGCGCGCGACGCGTCGGGTCCGCGCGGGGCTCCTCCCCGCCGCGCCGGGCACTGCACCGCTCCTGGTCTGGTTTTTCGTCATCGTCGCGTTCTGTGCCGCGCTCGAGCGCGTGCTCGCGCTTCTCCTCATCGGCTGAACCGGCGTATCCGGCATACGAAAAGGGCGGGGGATATCCCCCGCCCTTTTGCGCGCAGTCCGAACCACGTCCGTCAGACGCGCGCCTCAACCCGTTCGCGGATGCCGTTGACCTTCTTCCGGTATTCCATCTTGTTGAGAGCGTCGACGAAGGAGAATATACCGGCGACCGAGATGTCGATGTTCACGCCGCTCCCGGTGACCTTGAGCGTCTTCCCCTCGTACTCCTCGGAGACCGTCACCGTCACCTCGCAGAGCGCGTCGGAACCGCCCGTAATCGCGACCAGGTTGAAGGCCTCGATGCGCGCCTTCGTGCCGGTGATCTTCTTGACCGCGTTGATCCCCGCGTCCACTCCGCCGTTACCCGCGGCCACGTCGAAGGACTCGGCACCGTCGTTCTCGCGGTCCTTGATCGTCACCAGCGTCATGGGCGGAGAGAACATTCCGGTGGAAATCTGCACGTTCGTCACCTTGAAGCGGCCCTTCTCCTTGTAGACGGTCTCGCCGATAAGCACCTCGAGGTCCTCGTCGAAGATCTGTTTCTTGGCGTCCGCGAGCGCCTTGAAATACTTGAAGAAGCGCTCGAGCTCCTCGCCCGACAGGTCGTAGCCCAGGAACTTGAGCCGCTCGATGACCGCGTGGCGGCCGGAATGCTTGCCCAGCACGATATTTGACCGGCCGATCCCCACGTCCTCGGGATTCATGATCTCGTAGGTCATCGCGTTCTTCAGCACGCCGTCCTGGTGGATGCCCGACTCGTGCGCGAATGCGTTGGCGCCGACGATCGCCTTGTTCGGCTGTACGGCGACCCCGGTGATGTGCGTAAGGAGCTTGGAAGTCGCCATGATCTGCTTCGTATTGATGCCGGTGGTCACGCTGAAGAGGTTCGCGCGCGTCTTGATCGCCATCACGATCTCCTCGAGCGAGGTATTGCCCGCGCGCTCCCCGATACCGTTGACGGTGCATTCCACCTGGCGCGCGCCCGCCTGGATGGCCGCGAGAGCGTTGGCCGCGGCGAGACCCAGGTCGTTGTGGCAGTGCACGGAGATGACGGCGCGGTGGATGTTCTTCACGCGCTCGAAGAGAAATGCGATGAGGTCATGGAATTCGGAGGGGATGGAGTAGCCCACCGTGTCGGGAATGTTCACCGTTGCGGCGCCGGCTTCGATGACGGCCTCGACCATGCTCGCCAGATAATCGCGGTCGCTGCGCGTGGCGTCCATCGGCGAGAACTCGACGTTCGAGGTGTACGAGCAGGCGCGCTTCACCGCGGCCACCGCCTGCTCCAGGACCTGCTCGCGCGTCTTTTTGAGCTGGTACTCGATGTGTATGTCCGAGCTCGAAATGAAAGTATGAATGCGCGGATTCTCCGCCCCCTTGAGCGCCTCCCAGGCCGTATCGATATCGTCGAAGTTCGCCCGCGCGAGACCGGCCACCTGCGCCCCCTTGACGCGCCCGGCGATGCGCCGCACCGCGTCGAAGTCTCCCTGGGAGGAACGGGGAAAACCCGCCTCTATTATATCGACCCCCAGCTTGACGAGCTGGTCGGCGAAGTGGAGCTTCTCGTCCATGTTCATGCTGAATCCCGGCGACTGCTCGCCGTCACGAAGCGTCGTATCGAAAATGAATATCCTGTCGTTCTGCATTGTTCCGTCTCCTGATTATTATTTCGTCTTCGCAAACGCCCTCGCCCTGCGTCCTTTCCATAGACTTCGCGGGATACACATATCCCTTCACCTCCGGCATCCGGAAAATAAAAAAGGCCGCCATGGTGGTTTCCATGACGGCCTCTGTAACTGGCACTGTGTAGTAAAACTACATCACGAAACGCACCACGCGCTCTCCCTGTGGTCGATTAGTAGGGCCAGTAGAAGCATGGAGTTGTGGCGCGCGGTCATCATCGTTACATTCCCTGATGATGCACAAATAAGCACACCGTACGTGCCGTGTCAATATTATTTACGGCAACACACATAAAAAACTGAATATACCGCCACGATACGCGGGGCGGCTACACGCGCATAAAGATCCCTTTCCGGCGAAAACCGATCGCGACACCCGTCCACACCGCCAGGTAGACAAGCGCATACGCGAACGACGCCGCGTACGGCTCCAGCCATGAAGCGAACAGCGCGGTGAAGATGACCGTTTTCAGGGACAGCACACGCCCGTCGGGACCGGTGACGGTGATGGCGACCAGGAGCTTCGCCACGAGCGAGGAGAGCACATACACGGCCAGGGCGTTCGACCCCAGGGCCAGAAAAGGCCGCTCGGGCAGCCTCACTCCCTTCATGTCGGTCAGCCGGTGGCATGCGAGCAGCACGTACAGGGCGAAGCCGGAGCTGAACACGGCGAATGTGGGTGTCCAGAGGTTCTTGTTGATCGGCAGGAATTCGTTAAGGACCAGGCCCGCGCCGAGCGCCAGGTTGGCCGCGGCGAAAAGGCCGCGGAAGCGCTCCTGCGGTGTGCGCTCCTTCAACATCCACCGGCCGGCAAGCATGCCCAAGAGCGCCGTCGCCGCGGCGGAGAGCGTGCCGGGGAGCCCCTCCGGATCGAAGCCCACGGCGGGGGCGTGACGATAGGTATGGCCGGCGAAGAGCGTGCCGTCGATATACCGGGCGGCGTTTCCGAGCGGGTCGAGCACCCCGGCCCCGAAACCGGGAACCGGCAGGAGCGCGAGCACGGCCCAGTGCGCGGCCATGAGCATAAGCGCGATAGCGCACCACAGCGCCGGACGCCGCGTCATCATGAATACGAGCGAGCCCGCCAGATAACAGAGGCCGATGCGCTGCAGAACGCCGGGGATACGGACCGTGGCAAAATCGAAGTCCGGCAGAAGGTTAAGGACGAACCCCAGAGCGAGAAGCACCATGGTCCTGCGAAGAACCGACAGCGCGACGCGGTTGCGCGGTGCTCCGGTATCGAGCCTTCGCCCGAGAGCGAGGGGAATAGCCGATCCCAGAATGAAGACGAAAAAAGGGAACACCAGATCCGCCACGGTCCAGCCGTGCCAGCGCGCGTGCCTGAGCGGAGCGTATACGTGGGCCCAGTCGCCGGCGTTGTTTACCAGGATCATGCCGGCGATGGTGATACCGCGGAAAACGTCGAGGGAGAGGAGCCGCTCGGGTATGTCCGCGGATGTTTTTGCCGATTGTATTTTCATTCGAATATGCCCATCCGAAGGCGATAATACGAATCATCGCCTTCGGAGATCGTCATCCGGAAGAGAAAAATGTCATGCCTTTTTTCCCCGGCCGGGGCTTCCGCCCGATTATCCATTGACATAATCGCCGCGCGCTGGTAACAACTCATCATGGAAGATTTTTTTAAAAATCTGCTTCTGGCGTTCATCCCTGTTTTTGTCGCGGTGGACGCCATCGGCACGCTCCCCATCTATATCTCGCTCACGGAAAAAATGGAGCGCGACGATAAACGGCGCGTGCTGGCGGAATCTCTCCTCACCGCCCTCTGCCTGGCGGTGGGCTTCATCTTTCTCGGCAAGCTTATCTTCCGCTTCCTCGGCATAACAGTGGGCGACTTCATGGTCGCGGGGGGAGCGGTGCTCTTCTGCATCGCCATCCTCGACATCCTCGGCTCTCAGTCCGAGCGGAAAATCTCGCAGAAACAGCTCGGCGTTGTACCGCTCGGAACCCCGCTTCTGGCGGGCCCGGCGCTTCTTGCCACCTCCCTTCTCATCATAGAAGAATACGGCATCGTGCCGACGCTGATATCGGTGACCCTCAACATCCTCATAGCGGGAGGCATCTTTTCCCTCTCCCACCTGCTCAACCGCCTCCTCGGGGAGGCGGGATCGAAGGCCCTGTCCAAGATCACAAGCCTCTTCCTGGCGGCGATCGCCGTAATGATCATCCGCAAGGGACTCGTATCATTGCTCGCGGGACAGTGATCGGGTATGACATCCGGAATGGAAACGAATCACTTCGGCGGGGGTTCCGAACGTGGCGAAGATTGAGCGGGGAGTTATACGCAAGACGCTCCGCTTCTCCTTCCTGGACGGTGTTTTCGCGAGCGGAATGATCGGACTGACCCAGGAGTACTTTACGCCCCTTCTGCTCTTTCTGGGCGGATCCGCGCGCGAGGTGGGCGTCCTGGTGTCCCTTCCCAACCTCGTCGCCTCGCTCGTCCAGCTTAAGACCATCGACCTCATCCGGGCCTTCACCACGCGCCGTCGCGTCATCACCACTTTCGTACTCCTGCAGGCGCTGACGCTTCTGGCCATCGCCTCGCTCGCGGCCCTCGGCACGCTCTCCGTGGAGATACTCATCATGCTGGCCGTCCTCTTTACCGCCTCCGGAGCGATAGCGTTGCCCGCGTGGGGCAGCCTGATGTCCGATATCATACCGGTGCGTAAACGCGGCGCCTATTTCGGATGGCGCAACAGCGTGCTCGGCGTCATTATCGTCTGCTCGTCGCTCGCGGCGGGGATGCTGCTGCACGGCATGCCCCCGGATCGCCTCGCGGCGGGCTTCACCGCGGTATTCGGATTAGCGTGCGTCTTCCGGCTCCTGTCCTGGGCCTATCTGCGGCGCATGTACGACCCTCCGGTATGGCACAGCCCGGCCAGGAAGTTCGCGCTGCGAGGCTTTATACGAACGCTGCGCTCGAGTAATTTCGCACGCTTCGTTCTTTTCGTGTCGCTTCTCAACTCCTCGGTTAACGTCGCCGCGCCGTTCTTTACGGTACTCATGCTCAGGGACCTGGGCTTCAGCTACTTCGAGTTTTTCGTGTTGCTGGTCAACGCGCCCCTCGTCATGTAT
>JAGODA010000154.1 GCA_017998475.1 Spirochaetota bacterium
ATCCTGCGCGGGAGGGGCGAGCGCCCGTACCCGCTCTTCGGTTTCGGCCTTTCGGAGGACGCGGACTACCGCCCCGAGGTGTCGAGCATCCACAACTCGATAGAGGGCGTGCGTTACACGCTCGAACGCCCCGCGCCCGGCGCGGTGATCGACCTCCGGGTGGCCGGCGGCTTCCATGTGTATAATTCGCTCGCGGCCTTCGCGGCAGCTCACGCGGTCGGCATACCGGTGGAGACGATCGTCGGCGGGCTCTCCCGCCTTTCGACGGTCCCCGGGCGCTTCGACCGCATACGCTCGGACGACGGCTTCGGCGTGGTGGTGGACTACGCGCATACCGACGACGCGCTCGCCAAGCTGCTTCAGTCGGCGCGCGAGCTCTCGCCGCGGCGGCTCATCACCGTCTTCGGCTGCGGCGGAAACCGGGATAAAACGAAACGGCCGCTCATGGGCCGCGCGGCGGCAAGTCTTTCCGACGTGGTGATCGTGACCAGCGACAATCCGCGGAAGGAGGAGCCCGGCGCGATCATCAACGACATCCTGGCCGGCATGGAGGGGGCCCGGTACGACGTGGAGCCCGACCGCGAGCGCGCGATCGCCATGGCGATCGAACGGGCGGAAGAGGGCGATATCGTGGTGATCGCCGGTAAGGGCCACGAGGACTACCAGATCGTCGGCACGGAAAAACGACATTTCGACGACCGCGAGGTCGCCATGAAATATATCGCCGCGAGGTCGAAGCGATGAAGGTGCGCTACGAATCGACCATGGGGGCGGTCGCGGCCGCCTGCGGCGGACGGCTCCTCGCCGGCGATGCCTCGGCCCGGGTTGAAACCATCACGACCGATTCGCGGGAGCTCGGGTCCCGGAACCTGTTCGTTCCGCTCGCCGGGGAAAAGTACGACGGCCACGACTACATCGAGCCTCTTGCCAAAAGCGGGGCGCTCGCCGGCTTCCTCACCGCGCGCGAATCCGACCGTGCCCCGGCCGAGCGGCACGGCGTCGCGGCGGTGCTCTGCGGCGATACGCTCGCCGCGTACGGGGCGCTTGCCTCCTCGCACCGCTCATCGATGAAGGCCGGAATCATCGCCATCACCGGCACCAACGGGAAGACGACCACCAAGGAGCTTCTGTACGCGGTGCTCTCGGAAAAATACCGCTGCCTGCGAAACGAGAAGAACTACAACAACGAAATCGGTCTCCCGTATACGCTCCTCCATCTGCGTCCCGAGCACGAGCTTGCCGTCGTCGAGCTCGGCATGAACCACGCGGGAGAGATCGACAGGCTTTCGCGCATCGCGCGCCCCGACATCGCCGTCATCACCAACATCGGCGAGGGGCACCTCGAGTTTCTGGGCTCGGTGGAGGGAGTGGCCCGCGCGAAGGCCGAGATCCTTTCGGGGCTCGTCCCCGGCGGGAAGATATTTCTGAACCGTGATACGGAATGCTTCGACACTCTCTGCGACGCGGCCCGGTCGCGCGACTGCCGGATCGTTACATTCGGTCTGTACGAAAACGCCCTGGTGCGCGCAGAGGATTATTCGCTCGGCGTGGACGAATGCTCCGTCACCGTTCGCGGCGAAACATACCGCGCCCAGGTGTACGGCATCCACAACGTGTACAACCTGCTGCCTGTCGTGGCCATCGCGCTCGAGCTGGGGCTGGAGCCCGACAGTATCAGGAGGGCGCTCGCTTCGTTCAGGAACATCGACAAGCGCTCGCAGGTGGTGGAGCGGGGATTCGTGCTTATCGACGACACCTATAATTCCAATCCGCTGTCCACGCGCTACGCGCTGATGTCCATCGCGGCGATCTTTACCGGCCGCCGCAAGGTCGCCGTTCTGGCCGACATGAAGGAGCTCGGCGGTTCCTCGGCCGCGTTTCACGAGAGGGTGGGCGGAATGCTCGTCGACTACGGGTTCGACATGCTGTGCGCGTTCGGCGAGGACGCGCGGCATTATGTGAGCGGCGCGCTGGCCGCGGGCATGAAACGGGAGGCGGCGCGCCACTTCGACGACAGGGGAGAGCTCGCGGAATTCCTGAAGGGTGCGCTTTCGAAGGACGATGTCGTGCTCGTAAAGGGCTCGCGCTCTATGAAAATGGAGGAGGTGGCGGACGCGCTCGTCCGGTAATCGCGATGTTCTATCATTTTATACTGCCGCTGCAGGAGTACGTCTCGTTCCTCAGGCTCTTTCAGTACATCACCTTCCGCTCGGCCTATGCCGCGTTGACCGCCCTCGTCCTGGTGCTTCTGCTCGGCAACCTGGTAATCCGCTGGCTCCGGCGGATGAAGCTCGGCGAGGAGATCCGCGAACTCGGGCCCGAGAGTCATCGCTCCAAGGCCGGAACGCCGACCATGGGCGGGCTTCTCATCCTCGGCGCGGTGCTGGTTTCGATCCTCCTGTGGGGCAATTTCCGGAACCATTATCTCATCGTTCTCGCCGCGGCGACGCTCCTCCTGGGAATTCTCGGTTTCGTCGATGATTATACGAAGTCCATTTTAAAGAATAAGAACGGCCTGCCGGCCCGCATGAAGCTGTTTTTTCAGGTCGCCATCGCCCTCGGCGCCGCCCTCGTGATCTATTATTATCCCTCAAACCGCGAGTACACGACCAGGCTTTTCATCCCCTTTTTCAACGAGGCGGTGCTGGATATGTCCTACCTATGGATAGCCTTCGCGGTGATCGTGGTGGTGGGAAGCTCAAACGCGGTCAACCTTACCGACGGTCTCGACGGGCTCGCGATCGGTTCGGTGATCAGCGTCGCGGTGAGCCTTGGGATCATGACCTATCTGTCGGGCAACGTGAAGATCGCGGCGTACCTGCGCATCCCGTACATTCCCCACGGGGCCGAGCTGACGGTCTTTCTCTCCGCGCTGGTAGGCGCTTCGCTGGGATTCCTCTGGTTCAACAGCAACCCGGCCTCGGTGTTCATGGGGGACACGGGATCGCTCGCGCTTGGCGGGATCGTCGGCATCGTCGCGATAATGATAAAGAAGGAAGTGTTCCTCTTTATCGTCGGGGGCGTGTTCGTCGTCGAGGCTCTGTCGGTCATTCTGCAGGTGGCCTCGTATCGCCTCAGGAAAAAGAGGATATTCAAGATGGCGCCTGTACATCACCACTTCGAGCTTTCCGGCTGGCCCGAGCAGAAGGTGGTGGTTCGCATGTGGATCCTCGGGATCATTCTGGCGATACTCGGCCTGAGTTCGCTCAAGATATTGTAGGACGATGGATGGAATGAAGATCGGTCCGGAAAACTCCGTGCTCGTCGTCGGCCTGGGATACAGGTCCGGGCTCGCCGCCGCGAATTTCCTCGCGGCGAAGGGCTGCCGGGTGCTGGTCTCCGATGTCAGGGGCCGCGATGAGCTCGCCGACACGATCGCCCGTCTTGCCGCGGGCGTCGAGGTGTTCGCGGGGAACCAGAAGCCCTCGCTCCTCGACCGCGGCGTCGACCTCGTCGTGCTCAGTCCGGGCGTCCCCGCGAGCATTCCGCTCGTCACCGAGGCCCGCAAACGGGGCGTCCCCGTAATCGCCGAGATAGAGCTGGCGTTCCGGTTCCTGCGCGGCCGAGTGGTGGCGATAACCGGCACCGACGGCAAGTCGACCACCACGAGCCTGGTGGGGCACCTGCTCCGCGCGCTGGGGTTCCGGGCGCTCGTCGGCGGCAACATCGGCATTCCGCTCGTGTCGCTGGTGGACGAGAGCACCGACGACACGGTGAGCGTGATAGAGCTGTCATCGTTCCAGCTCGAAACCATTGAAAGCTTCAGGCCGCATGTTGCGGCCATACTGAACATAGGCACCGATCACCTGGACCGCTACGAGTCGATGGATGAATATTTCCGGGCAAAGCTCCGTATCGCGATGAACCAGACGCCGGACGACGGCTTCGTCTACAACATGGACGATCCCGTGCTCGCCTCGGGGATCGGCGCGGTGAGGGCCCGCCGGCTCGGCTTTTCCATGACGAACACCGGCGCGGCCGCCTTCATGGAAAAGGACACCGTCTTCATCCGCGACGCGGGTGCCGTGAAGGGTATCCTCGACCCCTCGCGCATGAGGATCATCGGCGTGCATAACGTGCAGAACGCGATGGCGGCCCTGCTCATGGTCGTCGCCCTCGTGCGCATGGCGGGCGGCGAGCCCGATTATCCCCTGCTGGCGGAGGCCTGTTATTCCTTCGAGGGGCTCGCGCATCGCATGGAACGTATCGGCTCCTTCGAGGGTCGCCAGTTCATCAACGATTCCAAGGCCACCACGGTCGGCGCGGTCGAGATGGCGCTGAAAAGCCTGCGGGGCGGCGTGGTGCTGATACTGGGAGGACGCACAAAGGGAGATGATTATTCCCGTCTGCTCGCTACCGTGAAGGAGCGGGTCAAGCACCTTGTGCTGATCGGAGAATCGACCGGCGAGTTCGCCCGGATATTCGCGGAGGTTCCCTCATCGACGGCGGTCGACATGGACGACGCGGTGGCCCGGGCGATGGACGCCAGCGGCAGCGGGGATGTCATCCTGCTGTCGCCCGCGTGCGCGTCGTACGACATGTTCCGGAATTTCGAGGAACGCGGAGAGTCCTTCAGGGAATCGTTCGGGAGGCTCGTGTCGGGGGAGATTTCATGGACCTGAAATCGGTAATCGACACCCGCAGGCGCGGCGAGCCCGACATCGCGTTCTTCGTCATCGTCCTTCTCCTCGCGGCCATCGGCATCGCCATGAGCTACAGCGCGAGCGCCGTCGTCGCGGCGCGCAACTTCGGCGACTCCTTCCATTTCCTGAAGCGGCAGGCGGTGTGGTTCGTCGCCGGGTTCGCGCTTCTCTTTCTGGTGCAGCGTTTCGATTACCGCAATTACATCAGGCACACCAAGATAATGCTTTTCGTTTCGATCGTACTGCTTGTGCTCGTCCTCGTACCGGGGGTCGGACACAGCGTGAAGGGCTCCGCCCGCTGGCTGGGCGGCGGCGCACTCGCGTTTCAGCCATCCGAGTTCGTGAAGATATTCGTCGTTATTTACCTCGCGAAGGTCTTCTCGTCCGAACCAGAGGGAAGGGGAAACCAGGTCGTTCAGCTCCTTGTCCCCGTAGTGGTGGTGGCCCTCATCTTCATTCTCGTCATGATGCAGCCGGATTTCGGCACCGCGATCGATCTGTTGCTGGTCTCGGTCTTCGTGCTTTTCGTGTCGGGCTTCCCGTTCTTTTATATCGCCGCGCTCTTCGTCACCAGCATCCCTATGTTCTATCTGCTGGTCTACCAGGTTGGCTACCGCAAGGACCGCATGCTGGCGTACCTGGATCCCTGGAAGGATCCCTACGGAATCGGTTATCACGTCATCCAGTCGTTCACGGCGTTCCGCCGGGGCGGCTTTTATGGGGTGGGACTGGGATACGGCGCGCAGAAGATAAAGAGGCTCCCGGAACCGCATACCGATTTCGTTTTCGCGGTCATCGCGGAGGAGACGGGGCTCCTCGGGACGATCCTGGTGCTAGGACTATTCTGCGCGCTCTTTTTCAAGGGGATGAGGATCGCCCAGGGCGCTCCGGACGAGTTCGGGCGTCTGCTCGCCATGGGGCTCACACTGCTTGTGGTGCTCCAGGCCTTTCTCAACATCGGGGTCGTTACCGGCAGCCTGCCGACCACCGGCATTCCGCTGCCGTTTATCAGCTACGGCGGGTCATCGCTGCTCTCCACGCTCGTGGCAATGGGAATAGTATTGAATATTTCGCGTTACAGAGAGGTAATGCAGGAAGAGCTTAAACTCTCTGAAGAGGTCTGGAGATGAATTCAAACACACTGCTCATCGTCGGCGGCGGGACCGGGGGCCATATAAGCCCCGGGGTCGCGCTGTACGAGGAGTTCGTCGCCGCCGGAGCCCGCGCGTTTTTCCTGACGGGGAAAAAGGACGCGCGCTTTTCCTCGCTGAGGGACGTGGCGGAAGGCGATCTGATCTACTACCGCGCGCCGTCGTTCAGCAGGAACATCGTGAAGCTTCCTTTCTTCGCCCTGGGATTCGCCGCGGCCGTTCTCCGCGCGTATGTCATCATCAAGAAGAAGCGCGTCGAAGCGGTCATCGGTATGGGCGGCTATGTTTCGGCGCCGGCGCTCGTCGCGGCGAGAATGGCCGGCGTGCCGCTCTTCCTCTGCGAGCAGAATACGGTGCCGGGAAAGGTGACGGCGTTTTTCGCGGGCAGCGCCCGGGCCGTTTATACGACATTCGAGTCGACCCGCGACTACGTCAGAAAAGAGCTGCGCGACAGGCCCGTGCTGGCAGGCAATCCCATACGGAAAAAGGTTCTCGCCGCGCCCGACAGGGAGAGCGCGCGCCGCGCTTTCAATATGCGGCACTGCAAAAAGGTAATTCTGGCGATCGGGGGAAGCCAGGGCGCGATGACGATCAACGAGCTGGTGCTGGGGCTCAAGGCTTCCTATCCGGGTGAGTTCAAGGACGTCGGAATCATCTGGAGCACGGGCGGTCTTTCGTACGAAAAGTACAAACAGGCCGTGCAGCGTATCGGCGACACGGGCTCGCTGTACATGTCGCCCTTCATCGATGAGGTCGGGGCCGCCTATATGGCCAGCGATATCGCCATCAGCCGGTCCGGATCGGGGGTGATGGTGGAGCTGGCCGCCATGGGCGTTCCGTCCATCCTGATTCCGTTTCCCTACGCGGCGATGGACCATCAGGACAGGAACGCCGACGAGTTCGTGAAGGCCGGGGCCTCGGTGAAGATAGCGAACGCCGACGCGGTGCCCGAAAAGGTGTTCCCCGCACTCTCGGAGCTTCTGGGGAACCCCACGCTGCTTTCGAGAATGTCGGCGCGCGCCAGAGAGGCCGCGAGGCCGGACGCGGCGGCGGCGGTCGTGAAATCGGTTATGGAGACCATTTCGGTCAGGCAGGCGTAACGTGTTCAGAAAATCGAAACGAATGCATTTCATCGGGATCGGCGGCATCGGAATGAGCGGTATCGCCGAAATCCTCATAAACCTGGGCTACGAGGTGTCGGGTTCCGACCTGCGCGAATCGGAGCAGACCCGGCGGCTGGCAATGCTCGGCGCCAGGATATTCATAGGGCATTATCCCTCGAACATAGAGGACTACAACGTCGTCGTGAGCTCGAGCGCCATAAGCCCGTCGAACCCCGAGATCATCGAGGCGCGCAAGCGGCGCATCCCGATCATTCATCGCGCGGAGATGCTGGCCGAGCTCGTGCGCCTGAAGCACGGGATCGGTGTCGCCGGCACGCACGGCAAAACGACGACCTCGTCGCTTCTGGCATGCCTGCTCTATCACGGCGGGATCAACCCCACGGCGATCGTCGGGGGCAAGGTGCTCAATTTCGGCTCCAACGCCAAGATCGGGCAGGGCGATTACATCGTCTTCGAGGCCGACGAATCTGACGGCTCGTTCCTCAAGCTCCTCCCCTCGATCGCGGTGGTGACGAACATCGACGCCGACCACCTCGACCACTATCGTTATTTCGAGGGACTCAAGGACGCCTTTCTCCAGTACATCAACGCGGTGCCGTTTTACGGTTACTCGGTGCTTTGCGTTGACGACCTCACGGTCGCCGAGCTCCTTCCGCGCGTCGAGCGGCCCTATGTCACCTACGGCTTTTCAGAGAGCGCCGACTTCCGCGCCGTGAACGTGCGGGTGGAGGACGGCATGACCAGGTATGAATGCCTGTACAGGGACAAACCGCTTGGCGAGATCGCGCTGGGCATCCTTGGCCGCCACAACGCGCTGAACTCTCTTTCGGCCGTGGCGGTG
>JAGODA010000155.1 GCA_017998475.1 Spirochaetota bacterium
GAAAAAGCGGCGCAAACGGAGACACCGGTCATGGAAGCGGGAGAGGCCTCTCCCATCCCGCCAGCGGAAACGCCGTTGGAAACCGGGGAACCTTTCGTAGAGCCCGCCCTTCCGGCGTCGGGAGAAGCGGTTCCCTCGGAAAAACCGGAGCGCCGCGGGCGCCGCCGCGAGAGGCCAAAAGCCGTCGCCCAGACGGGGGCGTTTTACGCCTCGCTCCGGTTCAAGCTGATATCGATCATCTCGCTGGTCATCACGCTTTCGCTGACGGGAATGATCTTTCTCGCCACCTACTTCTTTAAGGAAGACAACAAGCTCAGGGTCGAGGAAAACAACCACAAGCTGTCCGAGGTCGTGGCGCTCAAGGCCCGGGGAGACATCGAAACGCTTATACGCGAGGCCGGCATCATCGCCGGGGAAATCGCCGCCGGCCGGGACGCGGCGGTCATCGACGGATCGGAAGACATACTTTTCGCGGGGATGGCCGTACGCGGGGAGAAGGCGGGCGCTTTCACCCGTACCGCGCGCAACACGGTGCTTATGAACCGGCTCCAGCTGATGGACGCCCCGCTGGAGGCGTCGCTCGGCGATCTCGGCGGCGCGCTGGAGCGCGCGTTCAACGGCGAGACGGTGATACTGAACGTCTCGCCCGCGCTCAACCTTCCGGCGCTCGCGCTCGTCTTGCCGATCGACCGGGACGCCGGCGGGAGAGCGCGCTCCGCGCTCGCGTGCCTTCTGAGCGCCGAAAACATCACGAAGGCCTTCCAGTCGCGCGGGGGAATCACCACCGTGTTCATGATCAACGAGTCGGGAGAGGTCATCGCCCACCCGGACACCGGCATCGTCGTCGCCGGCGCCAACTTCATCGAGCTCCCCATCGTGAAGATGATGATGACCAGTAAGATCGACAACGGCCAGACGCGTTACCGCGACGAAAAGGGCGTTTTCCACATAGGCTCCTTCAGGAAGATCGCGACCGGCGGGCTCGGGGTCATCGCCACCGTCGAGGAGCAGAAGGCCTTCGAGGAGGTCTACCGGATCCAGCGGCGGAATATCTACATCATGGTGATCGTGCTCACCGTCGTCGTGATGATCATTTTCTATTTCGGCAACACCATCACCACCCCGATCGTCGACCTCGTCTGGGCGACGAAGAAGATCAAAGAAGGTGAATACCGCGTGGACATTCAGCCGACCACCCGCGACGAGATCGGCGAGCTGACCGCCTCGTTCATTGAGATGGGAAGGGGCCTGGAGGAACGCGAGAAGATCAAGTCGGCCTTCGGCAAGTTCGTCAACAAGGAGATCGCCGAGGCGGCCATGCGCGGCTCTCTCGCCCTGGGCGGCGAACGCAAAACGGTGGCGATACTCTTCTCCGATATACGCTCGTTTACCGCGATCTCCGAAAGGCTCCAGCCGGAGGAGGTGGTGGAGTTCCTGAACCAGTACATGACGCGCATGGTCGAATGCGTCAACGCCACGGGGGGCGTTGTGGACAAGTTCATAGGAGACGCCATCATGGCGGTGTGGGGCACCCCCGTGTCAAGGGGCAACGATACCGAGGACGCGGTGAACTGCGCGCTCATGATGCGGAAATCGCTTGCGGAATTCAACGCCGACCGGGGCGGCCCGGGGAGGCCGGTCATCAACATCGGTCTCGGCATCAACACGGGAACGGTGCTGGCGGGCCAGATCGGGTCCGAGGACCGCATGGAATACACCATCATCGGCGACGCCGTGAACCTGGCCTCGCGCATAGAGTCGCTCTCCAAGCCCTTCGGCACCGACATCCTGATAAGCGAGGAGTCGTACGAGCTGGTGAGGGACATCTTCGACGTCATTCCCATGCAGAAGATACTGGTAAAGGGCAAGGAGGCCCCGCAGCAGATATACGCGGTGCTCGGAAGGCTCGACGATGCCGGACGCCCGTCATCAATCGAGGAGCTCCGCGCACGCACCGGAATCGCCGCGCCGCACGAATCGGCCGAAGGCGCGGCCGTGGAGCCATTGGCGGGAAGCGAAGTGAAATATGAGATCCTTGAATCCTGACAGGCTCGTCCCGGCCGCGGGCGCCGTCATCATCCTCATCTTTTCCCTACTTCTCTACCTCGACATGAGAGGGGGCCGGGGCGGAACGCGGACCGAGGAGATAGGCACCATCACCTTCAAGCGTCAGACCGCCCAGCGCAAATACGCCGAGCAGGTGGTATGGGACGACCTCGCCCAGAGCGTGCCGGTGTACAACTACGACACGATCCGCACAGCCGACATGTCCGAGGCGGTCATCAGGCTGAAAGACGGCACCGAGATCGCCCTCAACGAAAACAGCATGGTTCTACTCGTGATGAGCACGGACGACGCGAGCGTGGAGTTCATGCGCGGTTCGATCGCCGCGAGCCGCGACGAAACCGGCAGGAAACTCAACATCTCCGCCGGCGGGGCCGTGGTATCCATGGCGGAAGGCGCGCTCAACCTCTCGCGCGGCCGCGGCGAGGGGCTCGACGTCACACTGAACAAGGGGAGCGCACTGGTGAAAACCGGAGAGGGGGAACAGCGGGTAACGGGCGATCAGCGGGTGGTCGTGGCGGGCGACGTGCGCGTGTTCGACATTAAAATCCGGCTCGCCTCTCCCGCCCCGAACGAGTATTTCTTCACACCGGCCGGAAACGCGGCGGTGGCGTTCTCGTGGGAGCCCGCGCTTCGCGAAGGGCAGGCCTGGCTGGAAACGGCGGCGGACCCGTCGTTCGCGGCGCTCACGCTCACGCGGGCGGTCGCGGGAAACTCCGCCACGTTCACTCTTCCCGAGGGAATAGCCTACTGGAGGGTACGCACCAGGGACCCGGCGAGCGGAAGGATCGAGCTGAGCGAAGCCAGAAGGCTCGTCGTGCTTAAAAGCGACCCCCTCGCGCAGATCGCTCCGGCCGACGGGGCCGTCATACGGTATACAGTAAAGACCCCCATCATACTTTTCCGCTGGTCCGAGAGCTCCGCCGGCGGCGTGTCCACGCTTTCGGTCTATCGCGACGCGGAACTGACGGACCGGATAAAATCCGTCGGAGTGAACGGCAGCTCCGTCGCGCTCGACGATCTCGGCGCCGGCACCTATTTCTGGAGGGTGGAGCGCACCATCACCGCCGGCGGCAAGCGGCACACGGAAACCGGCACGGCGCGGCGCGTCGTCGTCGAGCGGAGCGACACCCCTGTCGCGCCCGAGCTCGTCTACCCCGCCGAGGGGGCGTCGATCAACCGCCTGGCCCTCGAGCGCGAATCGGCCCCCTTTACATGGAAGAAGAACTCGGAGCATCCCCTCACCCGCGTCGAGATCGCGCGCGACAGAGCGTTCCGCGCGCTCGTCCATTCAGAAAACGCGCGCGGAAACGTCCTGCGCCCGGCGAAACCGCTGGAGCCCGGAACCTACTTCTGGCGCGCGACCGGCGTAATCGACGAAAACTCCGCGACTCCGCCCTCGCCCGTCAGGGAATTTCGCGTGATCGAAGGGGGAGACATCGTCCTCGTGGGACCGGCCGATGACGCGGTTTTCACGCCCGGAGCCGCGGAGGATACCGTTTCGGTGGAATTCTCGTGGCGTCGCAGTCTTATCGAAGGACGCTACCGTCTGCAACTGGCGCGCGACGCGTCGTTCTCGACGATGTACCGCGAGCGATCCATCGACGGCCCGGGGGTCACCCTTGATGACCTGGAGCCGGGAACCTACGCCTGGCGCGTTCTTCTGGCGGACGACAGCGGCAACGAGCTGATGCGAAGCTCCTCACGCACGCTTGCCGTGCGCAGGGCGCTTCCCGTGCCTGAGGTGATCTCCCCGGCGGACGGAAAAATCGTGGACATGAGCGACAGCGACGCGCTCAATTTCCGATGGCGCCCGGTGCGGGAGGCCACGCTGTATCGCGTCGCCCTGTTCCACGTGAAGAAAGGAATATATCACAACATCCTTACCAAGGAAACGCGCGACACCGCGATCGCCATGACGGAACTCGAGAAACTCGACATAGGCGATTTCTACTGGACGCTCCAGGCCGTTGAGACGCGGGGAGGCCGAACGGTCGCGCGCACGAGCCCCGAGGTGCGCTCGCGCTTCAGCATCACGCTCGGCGGGGCCGCTCAGAAGCCGGAGATCAAATCGCCGCGTAAGATCTATGTCGAATAAGAGAGCCTTCAGACGGATCGCCTGTACGCTGGTCGGCGCGCTGATGTTCGCGTCGTACGGCGCGCACTCGCGCGCCGGCGAACCGGCATCCGAAGGAAAATCCACGCTGCGATGGGAGGCCGTTGAAGGCGCCATCCGGTACGAGGTGACGGTCCGCGACGAAAAGGGCGCGGTCGTTCTCAGGGAAACAGTAACCGCCACCCAGCTGGGCTTCTCGCTCGATCCGGGCAGGTATTCGGTCAACATCACCGCCATCAACAAGTTCAACAAGCCCCACTCGGAGTCGGGATGGGAGGAGTTCGAAATCGCCCAGAAACCCCCGTTCAGGCAGATAACCGAAGGCACGCTCATACGGGTGGCGGCGGGCGCGCACTTCTCCATGCCCATGTCGCCCTGGGACGATTTTCTCAATCCAGCCCTCGGCGCGTCGCTTCGCGTAGGCCTGACCGGCACGAGCGGCCTTCGCCGGTTTGGTGGGATCGAGGCCGATCTGCGCGTGCTCGGCTACCGCGGATCCGGCGCGGCCTCCTCGCTGGTGCCGCTCATGGCGGGCCTCGGCGCGTACGGGCGCATGCCGCTGGGGGCCTCTACGGCGCTTTTAGTCCGCGGCGGCGGCGGCATGGCCTTTTCGCGCCTGCTCTACGAGGAGGTGTCAGGCAAAGAAACGGTCGCCTGGTCGGGGAGGCCCTGGTGGGGCGCGGGGCTCGGGCTTGAGTATTCCCTGCCCTTCGGATTTTTCCTTGAGGGCGGACTCGAGTACCGGAACATACTGCTCTCGCAAAAGTCCCTTGCGAGCGTCGACGCGTTCCTTGCGGGCGGCATGCTTTTCAACTGGGAGGCCGCCGAGACGCGGAAGGGCGCGGTCACGCAGACCTCGTCGGCGGTATTGCCCGTGGCCGTGCGCGTTTCGGCGGGGGTTCCCTATGTACAGCTCCTTACCGATCTCGGATACGTACGGCGCGAGACACACAAGGGAATCGACGCGAGCCTGGCCCTGCAGGGAATGCGCGGCCTTATGCGCTTTACGGGAATCTCATTCGACTTCGCGTACGCGGAGTTCAAAGGGGATGGCCGCGCCGAGGGCATGACCTCGTACCTGAACGGAGCGAGCCTGCTTCTCACCACTGATTTCGCCTTTCCGGTCAATCTTCTTCTGAAAGCCGGGGGCGGCATCGCGGCGTCGAAACTCGAATACGAGGACCCGTTCACGCTCCAGACCGAAAGCGTGTGGACCGAGGACATCTACTGCACCGCCGGCGGAGGCCTCGAGGTGCGCGTATACGCCGGTTTATTTGTCGAAGCGCTGGCGGGTTATTATTATATTGATCATGGCGGCAGGGCGATCGAGGCCGCGAAGGTGAGCCTGCGGGCCGGCGTGAGGCTGTAGAGCGCTCTTTTCATTATATCTTTACACGCGTTGATAATAATTATTTGCATTGAACCGACGATTACACGGTATTACCGGAAGCCATGAAACCGATACGACTGTCCCCAAAACGCCTGCTGAATATACTGCCGCTCCTGTTGGCGGCGCTTGTAATTTCGTGCGAGGTGCAGGATTTCGGAGAGATCCTCGAAACCGCGGGCGATGAGATCCGCTGGTATTCCGTGGTCCAGCACGCGGGCGTTTCACTGCCGCTCGAGATTCCCGACGATGAATCGTTCACCGAACCGCGGAACGCGAACATGATCACCATCGTCGCCGAGCTTCCGGAGCCAGTCGATCCGGCCTCGATCGGCACGGCGAATATCGACTTTATCGGCCGCGACAACGCCGACGCGGTATGCGATCCGGCTTTCTCCGTCAGCATGGACGCGACGCATACCCAGGTGCGCGTTACCGTGTTCGGCCTTACCGATATCGCGCGCTACCGGATACGGCTGAAAAATAACAGCGGTGCCGAGCTCAGCAAGCGCGTCTTCGCGCGCCTGATGGGGGATGTTAATGGGGATGAAACGGTGACCAATTTATCGGACACCGCTCCGATCCAAACCCGCGCGGACGATTCCGTGGATCTGAATCCAGCCGACCAACTGGATATACGTTCCGATGTTGACGGGGACTATCTCCATTTAAACTCCGATATCACCCTGGTAACCTCATCGTTCGGGCACACCATAACGGCGACAGTTCCGGACTTTCCGTAGGGCGCACCGGCAGGAACCATGATGAAACTCATTGCACAATATAAACGCACCTTTCTTCTTCTCGCTCTCGCGACAGCGGTGATGACAGGCTCATGCGGCGGAGAGAGCTACTGGAGCGAGCTTAAAGGCGGATCCTCCTCGGGTACGCTTCCTCCCTCCTTCCCCGTAGGGATCTACGTGAGCACGACCGGGAACGACACTACCGGCGACGGAAGCCCGGGCAATCCCTACCAGACCATTCAGAACGGGATAACACAGGCCGCGGCGAACGGCCTTCATGCGGTCTTCGTCGAGGCCGGAACGTACACCATCTCAGCGGAGATATTACTCCTCGAAGGAATATCGCTGTACGGGGGCTTTCGCCCGGGCGACTGGAACGACCGTAATGTAACCCCGGTGGCGCGCGATACGGGAAGTCCATACCGTACCGAAATTATATCCACCGCCTTGCGTGCAATCCGCGGCGACGTACCGATAAGCTCGGCAACTGTCATAGAAGGATTCGTAATAATGGGTCAGACGGCCTTTTACAACGTAAACAGCTCCAACCCGAAAATTACTAACAACACGATCATCGGCACCGGTATCGGGACCAGTTACGGCATTCACAATCTGAATTCGTCCCCGAACATTCAGTTTAATATCATACTCGGTGCATCCAACATCGCGGTCAATGCCTATGGTATCTATAATGCCACCGGCGCGACACCGACCATCACCGCAAATACCATTTATGGATCACTGATGACCAGTTCGGACACCACCAACGGCGTATGCAATACGAACGCTTCAACCGATCCAATAATCGCAGGCAACACGATATATAGCGGTCCCGCCGCCAACACTTCACGCGGAATCTATAACACCAACGGTGCTGAACCGGTAATCATCGGAAACCGGATCGTGAGCGCTTCCGCCACCGCCAGCTATGCCATCCATAACGAGGACTGCATCGATGTCGTGCTGAACGGCAACGATATTTTCTCGGGAAACGGATCGGCTTCTTCTGTCGGTGTTTATTGCATCAATTCACCGATCTGGATCCTGAACAACGTCGTTCGGGCAGGTGGGGGGGCAACGACCGACTACTCCTTCGGCATACGGCTTGCGGCGAATTCCGACGCCAGTATTTTCAACAACACCATCGACGGCGGCGATGCGGCTATAGAATCTTTCGGCATTCACATTTTTAACGCGGCACCAAGGATCAGCAACAACATCATCTTTATCTCGGGTTCCGCCCCCCTCCGGATCGGAATTCCGGAAGGAACCGCGGCCGGGTCGGATCCGGCTCTTCTTGCCAATAACAATATTTACAGTGCGGTATTATACAG
>JAGODA010000156.1 GCA_017998475.1 Spirochaetota bacterium
GGCCATGGACCCCGCCGCCGGCATGATCGACCGCGCGAGGGAGCTCCACCGGGAATTCGGTAATATCGAATACAGGGTCGATTTTATCGAGGATGCGGCGCTTACGGACGGCGGTTTCGACGTGGCGTGTTACGCGGTGCTTCCGCACATGGACGACATCCCCCGCTCGCTCGGCGTACTGTTCCGCTCGCTCGCACACGGCGGTCTGCTGTACATATTCCATCCCGACGATACGCGCACCCTCAACGAATTCCACGCCGGATTGAACGCTCCGGTAAAGCACGACATGCTGCCGGAGGAGGCGGCCCTTCGCACGCTCCTCGACGACGCTGGATTCAGCGTGCTTCGCTATATCGACGAACCGGGCCTCAACTTCGTCGAGTGCCGGAAGGGGCGATGATCGCGGCCATAAAGTTCCTTCTGGTTTTCGCGGCGGCCCTGTCCCTGGCCGTCGCGCCCGTCTCATCCTTTCTGCTGATATCGACCGCCGTCCTCTTTTCGCTGATTTCACTCCATACGCGCGCCGGGCCGAAACAACTTCTGGCGCGCAACGTCCCCGTGGCGCTCTTCGCCGTCTTTTTTATGGGGATGGCCGTGCTCTCCGCGGCGGTGAGGGGAGACGTTCCGTCGGCGGCGGTCGCCGTGCTGGGCGCGCGGATCGTACTGGTGTTCAACGCGGCGTACCTGGGGGGGCGGTGGATAGGCCGCTTCGGGCTGTTTCGCCTGGTCGACGTAATTCCGTCCGAACGCGTACGACTGTTCCTGGTCCTTCTTGTAAAACAGGCGCATTCCCTCCTTGCGGCAAACCGCGGCGTCATCGATGCGCTGCGCTCCCGTCTCGTTATGGACCGGCGTGGCAGGCGTATCGTGGCGCGCTATTATGTGCAGAACATGGTCTTCCGCGAGCTCCGTTCGATTCGAAACCTCCAGGCCGCCCTGTACGTGCGGCTTCCGGATACCCTCAGCCTTTACCACCGGCCGGCCGTGTTCGGTCCCGCGGATGCCCTCATCGCGGCGGCCGCGCTCTTCTGCGCTGTTGCCGCTATGCCGCACCGGTGGTTCCCGGCGTGGATAGTGTAGGGGAGGCGGCATGAGCCCGGCCCTGGCGGTCAGAAACCTGGTCTATGCCTATCCCGACGGGCGAATGGCGCTCAGAGGAGTCAATCTGGAACTGGATCCGGGCACGCGGGTGTGCCTTGCCGGACGAAACGGGAGCGGCAAGACCACGCTTTTCCTGAATATCGACGGGCTTCTGGACGGAGAGGGACACATCGAGGTTATGGGCGTCGTCAGGAGCGCGAGAACGATTACCCGGATACGATCGATGGTGGGCTTTCTTTTCAGCCAGGTCGAACACCAGTTCATAATGACCGATCTGCTGAATGATGTAATTTTGAGTCTTGGCGACGATGCGTCGGGCGCGGAAGATAAAAAGAAAAAAGCGCTGGAATGGCTCGAGCGCTTCGACCTGGAGCGTTACGCGGACCGAAATCCGCTTGATCTCTCCACCGGTGAAATGAAACGCGCGGCGCTCGCCGGGGTGCTCGCGCGCGGTCCACAGCTTCTGCTTCTCGACGAGCCGCTCGGCGGGCTCGACCGCGCAAACAGCGAAAAACTCGCGGCGATACTTCGCTCCCTTCCCACCACAATGCTCATCGCCACACACCGACGCTTTATGGCGGAGGAGGTCGCGACGCACGTGGCGGTGATGGAGGAGGGGAGGATCGCGGGTATTTATGAGAAGGAGAAGGCGTTGAAAAGGCGGGATGTACGTATGTTGTTATTCTGAAAAATAACAGGCGATTCAAGACCGGCATGAGTCGTGCAAAAAAAAGAGCGCCCTGATAAGGCGCTCTCCGTGTATCGAAACGTATTAATGATCGCAGGACTGCTAAGCCGGTACAATGTCCCTACAGCGTGACCGAAAGCCCTCCCATGACCGTGAAGCCGGGCATAGGATAGTAACCCTGAAGTGCCGGATTACTCGGGCCACCATAATATGTTGAGTATTGCCTGTCGGTGATATTGTTGAAATTTACGAAAGCGCGGTAGCGCTCCATGAAGGTATACGCGAGCTTCGCGTTGAGTACCAGATAGTTCGAAAGATCTATGGTGCCGGCCGCGTCGTGACAGATGTCGTAGACATATTCGGCGTCGAGTCCGGAGTATAAACCGTAGCCGTCGAACGAAACGCCGCCGAGCAGCTTGTGTTTGGGCACGTAGGTCAGCCTGGCATTACGGTACTCGTTATCGATATAGGAGTAGCCGGCGCGCAGGCCCACCATATTCAGGATCGTATACTTCGCCGTCGCCTCGAGGCCGTTGTAATTGAACTCGTCGGCGTTTTTCCAGCCTGGGCCGTCCTTTACGATCTTGTCTCTGGCATTGATGCGGTATCCCGTCACGTCCAAAACGAGTTCCCTGGCGGGCGTCAGCTCGATTCCGGCGTCGTAGGACATATAGACTTCGGGGTCGAGGTCCTCGTTCGGCACCTCGGCCGGGAACATCTTGATGTAAAGCTGTCTGAGATTGGGAAGGTTGAATCCTTTGGCGACGCTGCTGTGAATTTTGAAATATTCGGTCGGATTGACGATAAGGCCACCCTGCCAGGCGGTAAAGCCGCCGAATTTCGAATTATCGGTATAGCGCGCGCCGCCGGAAAGCGTAAACGCGTCGAAAAAGCGCTGCTCCACAAGGCCGAAAACCGAGGCGTCAGTGAGGTATTTGTCTTTGACATAATACGTATCTGTTACAAGGTTTTTCGACGTGCCGCCCCACGTGCGCACATCCACGCCGGCCGTGATCCTGTTGCCTTTAAAAAGCTTTGCCGACTCGACAACGCGCGCGCCGTAGAGCGTGTCGTCGTGCTCATAGGAATCGGTATCGGTCGGATACCGTTCAGCTTCGTGGTGGCCGTTGTTATAGAAGACATGGATCATCCCCTCGAGTTTGTCATAGGTATTCAATACGTTCAGTGATGCGCCTTTGCGAAGGATATCAAAGTATTCCAATTCATTATAAGGTTTATCTTTCGCGCCGGGATCGTGGATCTCCTGCTTCATTATGAAGGCGTTCACCCCGGCATACCAGTTCTTTCCGAGCTCGAAGCCGAACCGGGCCGTGCCGTTGTGGTTCAGGTATGCCGAATCCACTTCCTTTCCGTTCGGCGCTGTCTGCTCGCGGTGCCCGTCGGTACGCTGGAAGTTGTACGAGATGCCGTAGTCGAAGATCCCCATCTTGCCCTGATGCATCACGTAATCGTCGGTGGAGTTGTAGCTTCCGTACGACGCGGAAAGCTCCGTTCGATATCCGTCGTGTTCCTGGCGTTTCGTGATGATATTGACCACGCCGCCGAGCGCGCCCGAGCCGTAGAGCACCGGCTGCGGGCCGTGAAGCACCTCGACGCGGTCGATATTTTTCATGGTGAATAAATCGGAGATGGGGTGGTTCATGATCGATGTGGTGGTGTCGAGCCCGTTGATAAGAAACGGGACGCCGGTGGTGGGTCCCCAGCCCGATTTGCCCACGCCGCGGATGGACATTACCGCCGCGCCGCTTGAGGATACGCCGAAGCCCATCACCCGGTTGTTGCCGGTATAGAAGCTCGGGACGTTCTGGTTTATCACATTGATAAGATCGGTTTTAGACGAATTTTTTACTTCCTTATCGGTGATGACCGACACGACGCCTGGCTGTTCTTTTTTGTCCTTGACGATGATTTCCTTGGAAACGAAGACCTTTTCATCCGTCTTCACGGTTTTGTCGTTGCCGGCGCCGGGAGCGTCCTGCTGTGCCTGCAGGGCCACGGCGAAGATGAGGGGGACGAGTGCGCGCAGGATGTGCTTCATGATAAGCCGCCTCCGGAACGTGTAGTGCGATCGACCGGTGTCGTGCGCGGAATCGGCGGTGCGGGTCTATCGCATGGGAGAACCCCGGACGCCGGTAATAGAATTTCCGACAACACTAACCTGAATGTTAATAACACGAAATTATAAATAGTAGCACATGTCAACTAAAAAATAAAAATTATTATGCGATAGCCGGTCACACAAAAATAGTAAATAACCGGGATGGCGATGAAAACAGAACGCGGTCGTGATTGAACGCAGGGGTGCATCGGATTATATCGACGTGCCGGAAATAATTCCGGGCCGGCCGAAAAAGTGGTTGTAAAGCCCTTCGCGCGTGTAGTATACAAAAAACCTTCAAAGAGCCGCCTTGAAATAATGCCGGAATGAACAAAGCACTAATTAAGAACCTCACCATAGCGGCGGTCGAGGAACTGTTCGCGTCGATGGGCGAAAAGCCCTATCGGGCAAGACAGCTCTTCAACTGGCTGTTCGAGAAGAACGTGGATTCCTTCGACGATATGAGCACTTTCTCGAAGGAACTGCGCCGCGCCCTGGACGAGCGTTTCGAGATATCGGCGCTCGCGCTCGAGGACCGCGTGGTCTCGGAGCTCGACGGCACAGAGAAGTTCCTTTTCAGAACCCGGGACGGGCACTTTATCGAATCTGTCCTCATCCGCAGGGACGGCACCGACGAGGGGAGGCTTACGGTGTGCGTGTCGTCACAGGTCGGCTGCCCCATGGGCTGCGGGTTCTGCCAGACGGCGCGTATCGGGTTCAGGCGCAACCTGGAGCCGGCGGAGATACTCGACCAGCTCTGCCTGGTCAGAAGGCTTTCTGGCGTCCGCAACAACAACGTCGTTTTCATGGGGATGGGCGAGCCCTTTCTGAACTACGAAAACGTCATCGCCGCGGCCGATATAATGAATTACAGCTACGGGTTCCACCTCTCGGTGAGGAAGATCACCATCTCGACCTGCGGGATCCTTCCGGCGATCGAGCGCTTCATCGATGAAAAACGGCCGTACAACCTCGCCATATCGCTCAACGATACGGACCCGGTCAAGCGCGCGCGCTATATGCCGGTCGAGAAAAAATATCCCATCGAGGCGGTGGCGGCCCTGCTCGAAAAGAAATTTCCAGTCTCGAGAAACCGGCTCACCCTCGAATACATCATGCGCAGGGACAACATCTCCCCCGAGGACGCGCGACGGATGAAGAGGATGTTCAGGCACGGCTGGATCAAGCTCAATCTCATCCCGCTCAACCGCGGCGACCACGGGATGGAGCTTCCCACGGATGAGGAGATGGACAGGTTTATAAAAGACCTCGAGGTGATGAACGTGCCGGTCTCGGTGCGGAAGAGCTCGGGGAAGGACATAGACGGCGCCTGCGGACAGCTCTCCGGCAGGCGGTACCATAAGGCCGGGAAGCGCTCCTCCGCGGCCCGCCACGAGTGATCTATTAGCATGATGGGAGTCAGCATGAGACAGGTTCTGGATGCCGCGCGCGAAGCGGTCGGGTGGATTTTCGAGCACAAGATGCTGGTCTTCGTATATATACCGCTTATCACGGTCTTCCTGCTCGCCGCGTACACGGGCTTCGTGTACCTGGGCTGGCAGCGCGACCGCGAGGCCGCGCTCGACAGGCTTTTCAAATACAAGCGCCTCATCGACCACACGGAGGAGCTGAGGGAGGGATACGCCTACCGCTCGGCCGACATCGACCTGAAGGCGAAGGTGGTCGACATCCCCACCAGGATATACGACCGCAACGACGAGATCATCGGCGAATTCTTCGAGCAGAAACGCGAGATCGTCCCGTATTCGTACATTCCCCGTATGCTCGTCAACGCGGTGCTGGCGAGCGAGGACAGGGATTTCTACAAACACCGGGGGATAAGCTACCAGGGCATTCTCCGTGCATTCGCGGTAAACCTGACGCGCCTGCGGGTGGTGCAGGGCGGGAGCACCATCACCCAGCAGCTCGCGAAGGTGCTTTTTACCGACATGGAACGCAGCCTGCGGAGGAAGATCTACGAGGCCTTCTGCGCGACCGAGATAGAGAAGCGCTACGACAAGCAGGACATCCTGTCCATGTATCTCAACCTGATCTATTTCGGCAACGGCGCCTACGGTGTGGAGTCCACGGCCAAAATGTTCTTCGGCGTTTCCGTGCGCGAACTGGACGAGACCGAATGCGCCATGATCGTCGGAGTGATCTCGAACCCCCTGTACTACTCGCCCATTTCGAATCTCAACAATTCGATCAGCAAAACCCGGCGTATAATGAAGTCGCTCGTAGACGCCGGATACATGAAACAGGAGGCGGCGGACCGGCAGTTTCAGCGTTTTCTGGACAGGTGGGACGTCGTCTTCGACGAGGAACGCAAAGCGGTCTCGTCGCTCATCGGAAGCTTCATTATGAGCACCTACCGCGTCAACCGGGCTCCGATGTTCAACGAGCTCATCCGCAGGGAGCTCGCGGCGAAATTCGGCGAAGACGTCGTAAAAAAGGGCGGGCTTTCGGTGTACACCACGATCGACGCCGCCCGGCAGGACATCGCCCAGAAGGCCCTGCAGGAGGGCGTGCTCTCTCAGCGTGAGTACCACATGCGGCGCGCGGAAAAGATGAAAGACCCGAAAAAGGCCGAGGCGGAGAGGGCGAACGCAAGCAGCATAGAGGGCGCGCTCGTCTCGCTCGATCCCGCCACCGGCGAGGTGCTCGCGCACGTGGGCGGCTACAGTTTCTCAAGCCAGAACCAGGTCGACCACGTAACGCAGATCCGCCGCCAGCCCGGGTCCTCGTTCAAGCCGATAGTGTACGCGGCCGCCGTCGAGGCGCGCGATATCACCCCGTCGACCATCATAGTGGACGAAAAAACGGTCTTCGGACGGGACTACGCGCCGCGCAACTACGACGGCAAATACCTGGGTCCTGTCACGGCAAGGGACGCACTGGCGAAATCCATCAATATAGTCGCGGTAAAAGTGATCGAAAAGACCGGCTACAGCCACCTGTTCCGTATTTTAAGACAGGGACTCGACCTCACCGACGCCGGGCTCTCCGAGCGTTTCGGAAAGACGCCGTCCATGGCGCTGGGGACATACGAGCTTTCACCGCTTGAAAACTGTACGCTGCATTCCCTCCTGGTCAACGGCGGCCGGTACATTCGCCCTTACGGCGTGCGCTATGTTAAGGATTACAACGGAAACGTCGTGTGGAACAACGAGGAGGAGGTAACCGGCGCTGTGCGGGAAAAGCGGGACAGGTTCGGGAAAATTATTGACCCCGCGGCCTGCGCGGTTACCGTGTCCATGCTTAAGGGTGTTTTCGAGGAGGGGGGGACGGCGGCCCACGTGATGAAATCGCGGAAATTCACGTTTCCCGTCTCAGGCAAAACGGGGACCAGCTCCAACTACAGCGACGCCTGGTTCGTCGGCTATACTTCGGACATGGTAACCGCGGTATGGGTCGGCAACAAAAAAGGGGCCATCTCCCTCGGGGAGGGCCGCGCGGGCGGGGTGCTGTCGGCGGGAATCTGGGGCGCGTACGCCGCAGGCATATACAGGGATTTTCAGCCGGGCGCCTTCATCGTGCCGGAGGACGGATTGACCCGGCAGACCATCTGCCTGGATTCGGGACTCGTGCCTCACGAACCGGGCCTGTGTCCCAGGGTGGCGATTGACGAACTGTTTATATCCGGCACCGAGCCGGGGGAATACTGTAACCTGCACACCAGACCCGCGGAAGCGGAAAAACGATAGCGTGAGCAAGGAGCGATCCTATGACGG
>JAGODA010000157.1 GCA_017998475.1 Spirochaetota bacterium
ATATTATTCGTTTTTTTCATTAATTTAATTCTCCAGACACCACGCCCCTCGGTCACGCGAGGCCCCCGCCGCTTTTTTTCCACCGCACGGTACCGGAATGCATGATTGAGCGGCTCACGCGCGACCGCGCTCCGCCCGCCGCCAAAGCGGCGGGAGAGGACGGCCTTTATAATTACTATTGACAAATACGCCGTCGGAAGTACCTTCATTTGGCGCGCATACTACCGTTTTCCAGGAATATCGATGAGCCTGTACGAACTGTTTGTCGGCCTCCGCTACCTGAAGGCCAAGAAAAGCCAGAGGTTTATTTCGTTCAACACGCTGCTTTCCGTTGTGATCGTGTTTCTGGGAGTCTTTATCCTCATCGTGGTCATAAGCGTCATGACCGGCTTCCAGGGGCAGATCAAGGACAAGATCCTCGACGTCGACTCGCATATCACGGTCTCCGGCTACTCCGGGGACGGCGGGGAGGGTATCTCGGATTACGCCGTCCTTACGAAAAAGATACTCGAGTTGAAGGGGGTGCGCTCCGCGAGCCCCTACCTTCAGGGCCAGGGCCTTTTCCGCTACCGCACGGCGATCACGCCGGTCATGATCCGGGGGATCGGTTCGGCGGCGGGCATTCCCGGGGATACGGCCAAGTTCATCACCGAGGGGCCGAAATCCTACCGGAGCGACAGGGACGTTTTCATAGGGGCGGAGATGGCGCTCAATTACGGCATCCGCGCGGGCGACTCGATCGAGCTCATCGTCCCGAGGGGCCGCCTTACCGCCTCGACCGGCGTGACCCCGGGCATGGGGACGTTCCGCGTGGCGGGCTTTTTCAAAACGGGCTATTACGAATTCGACACACGACTCATCCTGATGTCCCTGCCGGCCTCGCAGCGGCTTTACAGTCTCGGTAATATTGCCTGGGGCATCGGCGTGAAGATCGACGACATCTACCGCATGGACTACATGTCCTCCCGGATTCAGTCCACCATCGGATTCAGCTACCAGACGCTGACCGCGGAACAGCGAAACCAGAACCTGTTCTACGCGCTCAGGCTCGAGAAGCTCATCATGACGATAATCCTTTTTCTGGTCATCATTTCGGCCGGCTTTTCCATAATGGGCACGCTCGTCATGGTGGTGATGGAGAAGCGCCGCGACATCGGCATCCTCAAATCCATGGGGGCGACTCCGATCTCCATAATGGTTATCTTCGTCCTGGAGGGCTTCTTTATCGGCGTGATCGGCACGGTGGCCGGCGTCATCGGAGGCCTTTCGGCGTCGCTCAACCTGGAGGCCATCATCAGATGGATCGAGAGGGCCATCAACGCGGTGATGGGGTATATCTACACCGTGTTCGACCTGGGATTCTATTTCAACATCACGCTCGTACCCAAGAGCGTCTATTACATCGACACCATCCCGACCGAGATCAAGCCGGAGTTCGTGGTGCTCATCGCCGCGTTCGCCGTGTTCCTCTCGACCGTCGCGGCCATATTCCCGTCGTGGCACGCCTCGCGCCTTCAGCCGGTCGAAACCATACGATACGAATAGGGCACCGAACATGGAAAGAAGCGCTACCATAATTGCCGACGGCATAGAGAAGATTTACGGCTCGGGGCGAAACGCCCTCAGGGTCCTCAAAGGGGTGTCCCTTTCGATCGGCGGCGGCGAAATCGTTTCGATTATGGGTCCCTCGGGCGCGGGTAAGTCGACCCTGCTGAACGTGATCGGATGCCTGGACGGGTTCCAGTCGGGAAGCCTTTCGGTGCTCGGGCGGGAGCTCTCGGGCCTGTCGGTGGAAGACCTCTCCACCTTCCGAAACCGACACATCGGCTTCGTGTTTCAGCTTCACAACCTGCTTACCGACTTCACGGCGCTCGAGAACGTCATGATGCCGATGCTCATCCGCAGGGAGGGCCGGTCCGCCGCAAGAAAAGCGGCGATGTCGGTCATCGAGCGCTTCGGCATGGCGGACCGTATCGGCCACCGCCCGGGCGAGCTGTCCGGCGGGGAATGCCAGCGCATTGCCGTCGCGCGGGCCATAGTGGGAAAGCCCGACATCATTCTCGCCGACGAACCCACCGGAAGCCTGGACAGCAAAAACTCCAGGGTGCTGATGAGCACGCTCTTCGAACTGGGAAGGGAAAACGGGACCACGATCGTCGTGGTGACCCACGACGCGGGGATCGCCTCCATGACCGGCCGTACGATAACGATCGTGGACGGCGCGATAACGGACGCGCAATAAAACTTGTCACGAAGGCGGCGCGATGATACGCTGGGTTCCGCGTCGCGTTCCGGCGCCATCGAGGCGCCTTTCCATTAAAGCGGATTGGAGCGGAGAGCATGAAAATCGAATTCGTCGGCGGTGCGGGGACTGTCACCGGTTCTTCCTACATACTCAAGAACGGCGACTTCACCATAATGATCGATTGCGGGATGTTCCAGGGGCGGCGCGAGTTGAAGGAGCGCAATTTCCAGCATCTCATTTACGCGCCCGCCGAAATTGACGCCGTTCTGCTTACCCACGCGCATATAGACCACAGCGGGCTCATCCCGAAGATCGTCAAGGAAGGATACTCCAACCCGATCTTCGCCACCGACGCGACCGCCGATCTCTGCGGCATAATGCTTCCGGACAGCGCCCACATACAGGAGATGGACATCGAGTGGATCAACCGGAAGCAGAAGAAACTGGGGCGCGACGCCATCCCTCCGCTTTACACCGCGGATGACGCGGCGAAATCGCTCGAATTCTTCTCACCGAAGAAATACGGCGAGACCTTCGAGGTGGTAAAAGGCGTGAGGGCCCGTTTCCGTGACGCCGGCCACATACTCGGCTCTGCTTTCATCGAGCTGTGGGCGGAGGAGAACGGCCGCACGGTTAAATTCGTGTTTTCGGGCGACATCGGCACGAAGGGACAGGCGATCATCCGCGACCCCGAAACGACCGACGAAGCGGACATCCTGTTGATCGAGTCCACCTACGGCGACCGCCTCCACAAGAGCCGCGAAGACACCTTCCTCGAGTTCAAACAGGTGATTCTCGACTCGTTCAACCGCAAGGGAAACATCATCATACCCTCCTTCGCGATCGAGCGCACCCAGGAGATCATTTACGTGCTCGGGCGCCTGATCAAAAAGGGCGAGATACCGCCCATCCCCGTCTATATCGATTCGCCGCTGGCGATCGCGGCGACCGAGGTATTCAAGAAAAACACGCACCTGTTCGACGACGAGATGCGCGCGCTGCTTTCCTCAGGCGACAACCCGCTCGAGTTCCCCGGACTGCGTTACACCCGTAGCGCCGAGGAATCAAAAAAGCTGGACGAATCGCGTGGATCGATTATCATAGCGGCGTCGGGGATGTGCACCGCCGGCCGGATCAAGTTCCACCTGGCCAACAACCTTTACCGCGCCGAGTCGTGCGTGGTCTTCGTCGGCTACCAGGCGGAGGGGACGCTGGGCAGGCGGCTGGTGGACGGAGAGAAGCGCGTGAGCATCTACGGGGAGGACATCGCGGTGCGGGCGAAGATCCACACGCTCGGGGGATTCTCGGCCCACGCAGACCGCGATCATCTGCTCGAGTGGATGTCTTCCATAAAGAACGAGCGCATGAGGGTCTTCGTGGTCCACGGGGAGGAGTCCGCCTCGAGCGCGTTCGCCGCCTCGGTGCGGGAACGCTTCGGCCTCGAAACGACCGCCCCCCGATGGGGCGAAATAGTGGACCTGGACACCATGGAGAGGGCCTCGGCGCATTACGGCACCGCGCCGACCTCGTCCGTGGAACACGAAATGGAGGCGCTCAAGGAGACCATGGCGACCCTCTTCGCGAAGTACGAGCGGGCGAAAAGCGAAAAACGCATCTTCCAGGCGCGGCGCCTCGAACAGGACCTTAACGACCTTACCGAACTGGCGCGCTCACTGAGCGACGCCCTGTAGGCCGCGAGACGGCGGGACGAAAACGATGGCGGAACTCATTAAAACCATTACCGATAAAAGTCTTTTCGAGAAGATATTCTACAAGTTCTTCCTTAAAAAAGACGTCTACCTCAAAACGAAAAACGGCGATCTCAAAATCGAGTTCTTCGGCTACACCGACGGAATGGCCGCCCTCCGGATCCCCTACCTCAAGAACATGTACGAAAGCTGCCTGATCTTCACCCGCAACGAATCGTACACGATCTACGCGAACCTGAAGCTCGTCGAGAAACAGGAGGACGATTCGTACATCTTCATCCCCATCAAATTCCAGATCATATCCACGATGCGCAGGGAGGACAGAAAGATCGTCGACATCGGCGGCGAGGGAAAGAACATCATCTACATCACCAGCGTGATCTCCGATTTCATCATCCAGAATTCCCTCGCCATGGAAAGCAAGAAGGTCGACCACGTCAAGGAGATCGTCCGGTTCGACCTCGAGAAGCAGTTCAAGCACGTCAGGATATTTTTCTGCAACGAGGGCATGACCGACGTGCGCATGAAATATTTTTACGAGAACAAGACCCCCTACCTTATAAGCGACATCAACAAGAAAGAAAGCGCGAAGGACGAAACCCTTTTTAACTTTTACCTCAATAACATCTACGGGAAGGACTACCATCTCATCAACCGCAAAAACCTCATTTCCGAAGTGTCGGTGCCCGTGCTTTACAAGGCCCGAATTCCCTACGGCTACATACAGTGCAACGGCGCCGCGCCGCTCTCGGAATCGGCGCTCCTCATCGTCAAGCGCATGGCGATCGTGGTCGAGGAGCTCTTCAACAAGTACAAGGTATTCCCTGTTTCCGACGAGCGCCTGCTGATATCGGACGTTTCGAAAAAAGGAATCGGGATCGTCTTCAAGGAGCGCCGTTTCATCCGCTATTTCAAGGAAAACAGCTACGTCTATTTCGACCTCAACCTGCCCGACAACAAGAGGGCTTCGTGCCTTTCCGTGATACGCAACATCGGAATCATGGAGAACAAGATCATCAAGGTCGGCTGCGAGATCAGGGAGCTCGACGCGCTCGGCGAGGTCAACTACGAGGAGTACCTGGAATCCCTCGGGCTGGCCTGAACAGCCGGCGCGGCGCGGCCATCACCCCGAAAGGACGCACCTTTACACCGGCTTCAACCGTTCCGGCAGTTCGCGGCAGTCGACCGGCCCGACGAGCGCCGTCCGCGCGGCCTTCGCGGCTCCGCCGAAGGCCGCGCCCAGAGCGTGACGCCCCAGCACCATGCTCTCGAACCTCGCCGGCGACGGACCGCCGGTCGTCATGTTCCGGCACAGCACCGAACCGCCGTCCATGGCAAACTCGTAATTACGCAATACCCCGATAATCCCCTCACCCTCCATCTTCGCGAGCGATTCCTTGAGCGTCCACAGCCGGAAAAACGCGGCGGAGCGGTCCCCCGCGCCCTCGACGGCGGCGAGTTCTCCAGTGGAAAAATATTTCCTCGCCACGGCGATGGGCGGCCTGCGGAGCCGCTCGATGTCGACACCGACGGGCGCCGCCGCCGAAAGGAGGAACGCCGCGGCGTCCCTGGTGTGGGAGATGCCGGCGTGATACCGGAGCGATGTCCCGGCGAGGATAAAACGCCCGTCGAGCCCGTGCGTCGTCTCCACGGAACGGGCGGGCGTTCCCTCCAGCGCCCCGCAGACCGCCTTGACGAGCAGGCGCGAGGCGAGAAATCCGGCGCGCGCGCCATGGTTCCGCAAACCCTCGAGACGGGACCGTTCGCCGTCGGCGAGCACCGGCACGACCGTGCGGAGAAGGAAATCGAGGTCACGCGCGCCGAAGCGGCATACGGCGATGAGCGAAATTTCTCCGGCCGCAAACGCGTCGCGCAGGCCTCCGATCATGCTGAAGCCTATGTTTTTAATTCCGGTCACGGCAGCATGCTCGCTCCGAAGACGGCCCGTGTCAAGGCCGTAATTATTCCTTGACATTCCCGCGCGGCGATGCGAGCGTACCGGTGCCGGCGGGAAGCCGGCAGGAGGAAGCGGGTGGAAATCCCGCGCTGTCCCGCAACTGTGATTCCGCGCCCGCGCGGATGAGCCAGGAACTCCTTTTACTGGATATCCTCGAGGAACGGGAACCGGTGAGCTGTTCGGCCGCAAGGGCCGTCCGCCCCCGATCAAACCGGCGCGCTTCGAGCGCGCCTTTTTATTTGGCCGGGCAGAAGGCCCCCACGCTTCACTCACACGACCCCTCCGTAGATTATCCATGTTCTTCGCACGGACGGCGGACGGGGCGCCGAATGAAAAGCCCCCTCGCCTCCGGAGAATACCATCTACACGGAGGAGTACATGTACTTACCAAGAAGCTTTCACTACATCATCGCTCTCGCCCTGCTCTGCGCGTCGACGGCGTGGGCGCAGGAGACGCCCGCCGGCGAGACGGCCCCGGAGGGGAAAGCCGTCATCGGCGAGGTGGTGGTAAGCGCCACGAAGTCCAACATCAACAAACGCGAGACGGGAGCGTCGGTGACGATCATCACCGAGAAGGAGATCGAACAGCGCGGCAAGGCGAACGTTATCGATCTCCTGAAAGACGTTCCGGGACTCACGATCGTCCGCGAGGCCGATTTCGGCGGGAAGGCGAACGTCTTCATCCGCGGCGCCAAGTCCGGAAACACGCTTATCCTCATCGACGGCGTGGAGTCGAACGATCCCTCGGCCATCGACCGCTCGTTCGACTTCGCGAACCTGACCGCGGACAACGTGGAGCGCATCGAGGTGCTGCGCGGACCGCAGAGTTTATTGTACGGCTCGGACGCTACGGGCGGGGTGATCAACATCATCACCAAACGCGGAAAGGGAAAGCCGACCTTCACCGTTAAGGCCGAGGCCGGTTCCTTCTCCACCTTCCGCGAATCGGTCTCGGTGAACGGGGGAAGCGACGACGCGTATTACTCCTTCGCCGTCGCGCGCACCGACTCGAAGGGATTCTCGCAGGCCGACAGAGCCCCCGGCGCTGCAACCGATCCGGAAAAGGACGGCTACTACAACACCACGCTCTCGAGCCGCCTGGGGATGCTCGTGCTGAACGACGCATGGCTGGACTTCGCGCTCCGCTACACCGACGCGAAGGCCGACCTGGACGACGGCGGCTACACCGATGATCCCAATTACCGCGCGTACACCAAAAACCTGTCAGCCAGGGCATCGTTCGATCAGCCGCTCACGGAATGGTGGAGCCACAACCTGAGCGTCATGTACCTCGACACCTTGCGGCGTTACAAGGACCGCGCCAGCGGCGGCGTGGCCGAGGACATTAACAGCTGGTACCAGGGAAACCAGAAAAAAGCGGAGTGGCGAAACACCTTTACGATGGGTTCTCTCAACAAAATTATCGCGGGGGCGGAATATCGAATCGACGAGGTGTCGCTGTACGACAATTCGGACTACGGCTTTGGGTACAGTACCAGCGAGATGAACGCCAAACGCCTCGACAGCCGGGGCGCCTACCTGGTGGACCACCTGCGCCTCTTCGAGCGCTGGTTCACCACCGGCGGCGTGCGCGTGGACGACCATCAGGAATTCGGTTCACATTTCACATGGCAGGCCAACAGCTCGTTCGTGATGCCGTACACCGGCACACGCCTCAAGGCGCTCTAAGGCAC
>JAGODA010000158.1 GCA_017998475.1 Spirochaetota bacterium
CCGCGGCGCTGCTATCAGGATAGAATCATACATGCCCTTACGTTTTCTTCCCATCACCCGCGATGAGGTCGATACCCTCGGCTGGGACGGTGTCGATGTGGTCATCGTCACCGGCGACGCGTACGTCGACCATCCGTCCTTCGGAGCGGCGGTGATCGGCCGCGTACTCGAGGCGGAGGGGTACCGGGTCGCCGTCCTCGCGATGCCCCCCTGGAGAACTCCCGAAGCCGCGTCCCTGTTCGGCCGGCCCCGCCTCTTCTTCGGGGTGACCTCGGGCAATGTGGACTCGATGCTCGCGCGGTACACCGCGTTCAGGAAGGTCCGTAACGATGATCCGTACGCGCCCGGCGGCGCGGCCGGCGGCAGGCCCGAACGGGCGGTGATCGTGTACGCGAATATGATTCGATCGGTATATCGGGACGTGCCGATCGTGCTCGGCGGTATCGAGGCATCCATGCGCCGGTTTGCCCATTATGACTTCTGGAGCGACCGGGTGCGCCGTTCGATCATGCTGGATTCGCGCGCGGATATTCTGGTCCACGGGATGGGCGAGAAGCAGATCGTGGAGATCGCGCGCAGGCTCGACGCCGGGGAAGGGCTCTCTGACATCCCGGGGACCGTGGAGGTGCGGCGCGACCTTCCTCCCGCGGCCATGGTGCTTCCGCCGGAAGCCGAGGCGATGAAGGACGAGCACGCCTACGCCCGGTTTTTCCGCGATTTCTATCTCAACCAGCACCGCGTGCTCGCGCAGGAATCGGGGAAACGCTATATCGTCCAGCATCCTTCGCCGCGCATGGAGATCGGGGATCTCGACGCCGTGTATGCCCTGCCGTTCGCCCGCCTTCCGCACCCATCATACACGGACGCGATACCGGGCTTCGCGACCGTACGCACGTCGGTCGTCTCCCATCGGGGCTGCGTCTCCGGATGCGCCTTCTGTTCGCTCTCCCTTCATCAGGGACGAAGGATCGTGCCGCGGAGCGAGGACTCGGTACTGGAAGAGGTTGCGCTTCTCGCCCGCTCGAGCGGTTTCGGCGGTCATATTACGGATATAGGCGGGCCCTCCGCCAACATGTACGGGACCTCGTGCGCGGCGGACTGGCGCTGCTCGCGGCAGAGCTGTCTGCATCCCGAGATCTGTCCGAACCTCAGGATCAACACTGCCTCCTGGATGCGGCTTCTCGGAAGAACCCTTGAATCGCCGGGGGTGCGGCACGCAACGGTGGGCTCGGGAATCCGCTACGACCTCTTCATGCGCGACGATCCCTCGCTCCTGGAATGCCTTGCGGGCGGACATGTCAGCGGTCAGCTCAAGATCGCGCCCGAGCACACCTCGGCCGGTGTCCTCGACGTTATGCGGAAGAAACCCCTGTACGGCCTCGAGGATTTCGCCGACGCCTTTTACGCCGCGTCGCGGAGGGCGGGCAGGCGGCAGTACGTTATTCCCTACCTCATGTCGTGCCATCCGGGCTGCCGCATGGGCGACATGCGTGCGATGCGCGAGCGTGTGCTCTCCGTCTTCGGCTTCATCCCGGAGCAGGTGCAGGCCTTCATCCCGCTTCCGCTCACCCTTTCCTCGGCGATCTATCACACGGGAATGGATCCGCTCACGGGGGAGAAGGTCTTCGTTGCCCGCGGCGACCAGGAGCGCAGGGGCCAGCATGGCGTATTTCACAAAAAAGGAAACAGCTAAACAAAAATGTAGTATTTTTCTTGACTTTTTCAAACAAACGGACGAAGTAAACAGAGAAACACGGCGCCGCTCCGGAAGATTCTATGCTATGCGGCCATTTTTCTCCCGGCGGTCCGGTTTTGTTTTCATATTTTCTTGCGTAAATTCGTTTACATAGTAAGACGGAGCCGGAAGCGCACAGGCCGCCCGGTGTCGTCAGAAAGCGATCGCCGGCGGGCGTTCTTCCATGCGGGCGGTTGAAAAGCACGAGGAGATCGGAATGTCAGAACAAAAGGAACTCAACCAGAAGACGCAGGCCCTCGAATCGGCCATGGCCCAGATAGAAAAGCAGTTCGGAAAGGGCTCGATCATGCGGCTCGGCGACGAATCGGCCAAGATAAAGGTGGCCTCCATATCGACGGGATCCATCGAGCTCGACGTGGCGCTGGGTATCGGGGGCATACCGCGCGGCCGTATCACCGAGATATTCGGTCCCGAATCCTCCGGTAAGACCACGCTCACCCTGCACATGGTCGCCGAAGCGCAGAAGCTCGGCGGGGTCGCGGCTTTCGTGGACGCGGAGCACGCGCTCGATCCGGCATACGCCGCCAAGCTCGGCGTCAACACCGACGATCTGCTCGTCTCGCAGCCGGATACCGGAGAGGAGGCGCTCGAGATCACCGAGGCGCTGGTGCGCTCGGGCGCGCTCGACGTAGTGGTCATCGACTCGGTGGCGGCGCTGGTACCAAAGGCCGAGATCGAAGGTGAGATGGGCGACTCGCACATGGGCCTGCAGGCGCGCCTGATGAGCCAGGCTCTTCGAAAGCTCACCGGCGTTATCGCCAAATCCAAGACCTCGGTCATTTTCATCAACCAGATCCGCCACAAGATCGGCGTGATGTTCGGCTCGCCCGAAACCACAACGGGCGGAAACGCGCTGAAATTCTACGCTTCCGTACGGCTTGACATCCGGCGCATCGAAACGCTCAAGAACGGCGACGAGGCCATCGGCAACCGCGTCCGCGTAAAGGTGGTGAAGAACAAGGTCGCCCCGCCGTTCAGGCAGGCCGAATTCGACGTGATGTACGATTCCGGCATATCGCGCGAAGGCGGTATTCTGGACATGGGTACGACCCTCGGCATCGTCAAGAAGGCGGGAACCTGGTATTCCTACGGGGAGGAGCGCGTCGGGCAGGGCCGCGAGAACGCCAAGGCCTTTCTCAAGGAGCACCCCGAGGTCACGCGTGAGATCGAGCAGAAGGTGAAGCTCGCCGCCGGCATAATTACTGAGGAAAAACCGGCCGAGGAAGCGGCGAAGGCATAGGGCCGCGGAAGGTTCCATGAGGGACGTCCGCCTCAAATCGGCCGATGATATCGCGCGCATACGGGAGGCGGGGCTGATAATAGCGGAAATCTTCGCCGAGCTCTCCGGTACGGACCTCGAGTCGCGCACCACGCTCGATATCGACCGTTTCATCGAGGAGCGCATTCACCGCCGCAAGGCGCGGCCCTCGTTCAAGACCATACGCCGCTATGATCACGCCAGCTGTATATCGCTTAACAACGAGATCGTCCACGGGATCCCTTCGAAAAATAAGGTTGTGCGCGCGGGGGATCTGGTTAAAATAGATATCGGCGTGGTGAAAAACGGATACTTCGCCGACAGCTGCGTGACATTCCCGGTGGAACCGGTCCGTGAACGCGCCGCCCTTCTTGTGCGCACGGCCGAGGAGGCGCTCGCCCGGGCCATACCGCTCCTTCGCGCGGGAAACCGCCTGGGCGACGTGGGCGCGGCCATCCAGTCCCTTGCCGAGAGCAGGGGATTCAGCGTGGTGAGGGACTTTACCGGCCACGGGGTGGGCTTCGCCGTTCACGAGCAGCCCCCCGTTCCGCACTTCGGAAGGAAGGGAACGGGCAGGATGATAGAGGAGGGCATGGTGCTGGCGGTCGAGCCGATGATCAACGAGGGAACGCCGGAGGTTATCTCCCTTGCCGACGGCTGGACGGTGGTGACGGCCGACGGTCGGCTCTCGGCGCAGTTCGAGCATACGGTGGCCGTGACGCCCGACGGCCCGCTGGTGCTGACGGCCTGAAGGCCGGTATAAAGGGGTGGGGGCCGCTCGCCCGGTCCGCCACCATTCGATCACGCGAGGATTGTATGGGAAAGAGGTGGTTTCCGGTCGTGCTTACGAGGGCCGCGGCGTTTTTCGTGACGGCCGTTTTTCTCGCCGGTTCGTGCGCGAGCGGAGGGTCGCCTGAAAAGCGCGAGTGCGAAATGAACTGTCATTCGCTGAACCGCCAGTGTGTGGAGAGCTGCGCGGGAATGCGCCCCCGCGTCGGCTTCGACGATCCGCGCGGACGCGTCGACCGCGAGCAGGCCTGGCACTGGACGGCGGGCGCGTGCATCGACGAGTGCGACGAACGGGAGCGGCGCTGTCTGGACGAATGCGCGAACTATACTATCATGAAATCCCTGGAAGGGAACGATGCCTCGAAAAGACCTTAAGGACATACAGTCGGAGCCCGATCCCCGCAATCTGCCCATCAACAAGGTGGGGGTGAAGGACATATCGTATCCGGTGGTGGTGCTGGATAAAGCCGAGGGGCGCCAGCACACGGTCGCGCGCGTCAACATGTACGTCGACCTGCCGCACAACTTCCGCGGCACGCACATGAGCCGCTTCATCGAGATCCTCAACCGTTATCAGGACGGCATCAGCACGCTCAACATCCGCGAGATACTCGACGAGATGAAGGCGGCGCTTTCGGCGCGCAACGCCCATTTCGAGATAGACTTTCCCTATTTCATCACCAAGGAGGCCCCGGTCTCGCGCGAGAAGGCCAAGATGGAATATCGCTGCAAGCTGTCGGCGAGCTCCTTCGACGATTTCTACGTCCTGGAGGTCAGCGTCCCGGTGCTTTCGCTCTGTCCCTGTTCCAGGGAGATCAGCGAGTTCGGGGCGCACAACCAGCGATCCATCATCACGATTACCATAAAGGCCCGCGAGCGTATCTGGATCGAGGACGTAATCGCGATCGCGGAATCGGCGGCGTCCTCGGACATCTACTCGATCCTCAAGCGCGAGGACGAGAAGTACATCACCGAAAAATCCTACGGCAACCCGATGTTCGTGGAGGACATGGTGCGCAGCGCCGCCGAGCGGCTCATGAAGAACGACCGCATACTGTGGTTCTCGGTGGAGTCCGAGAACATGGAGTCCATCCACAACCACTCGGCGTACGCCCAGATCGAGATGGACCTCAACCTGGAGTAGCGCCGCCCGCGGGATCTCGCGGAAAAACGCCGTCAGTAGCGGGGAATGTCCAGGTCGGTGTCGTACAGTTTCCGGGGAATAACCAGGAACAGTATAAGCATGGTGACGCTGAGGATCACCAGCAGCGACATGGTCACAAGGATTATCATCTGGTTGTTGATGTCGTCGATGCGCTCCATCGAAAGTCCGACCCGGAACGCCCCCCAGTGCTTGCCGCCCACCCGTATGGGGGCCGCGAAATCCCACATGGTATCGCCGGTGTCCTGCGAATAATACTGCTGGATTACGCCATCACCCTCGTATTTGGCGGCCTTTACGCCGGCCGGATCGTCGTAAATGCGTTTCGCCCTGCTGCTTCGCAGCGCGAGCGCCGGATCGGGAGAGGCGGGCTTCGCGTATTTTGAGTTGTGCGTGGGCGCGTAGCCGTTTTTATCCACCGGGATCGCGTAACTGATGTCCGGGTCGAGCAGGAAGGCGTCTATTATGGGCTGGATGTGGCGGTCGAATATCTCGTCGTGCCCCGATGTGTATTTTCGGGGATTCGTGCCCTCCAGCGGGACGTAGGCGAACTCGAACACCGCGCGCTCGTTGAGGGTTTTTGTTTCTATCATGAGCGTTATGGCCTCGCTCACCACCCGCGCGCCGATCCGGGCGTCGACACGACATTTATCGAACAGCTGGTTTTCCATGTTGTCGAACATGCGGGCAATGAGTATATACGAGCTGATGCAGAGTATAAAGCAGAGACCCAGTACGATCATTATGCGGTATTTCAGATTCATGGTTGTACCCTCGAAGCGTTCCCCGCCGGGTTCCCGCTTGCGCCTGGCCGCCACGGAAATTGATGCCAGCGGGTTTTACCCGATGTCTGTGGGGCGGGAACCATTAACGGCATAGGTATGCAATACGTCCTTTATCGAACTGTCAATGATTTTATAACGCTGTTGTCCGGCTTTTCATTCCACGCGGCGAACCCGGCGGGGAGGGCCCGGCCGATATTTTATTGACAGGCGGCCCGATTCAGGCATAGTACACGAAGCTCCCCTCCCGCGGTCGGAGCACGACGACTATTCCAAGAGGCGATTCATGCAACGATCCATTATAAGGGACCTTCTGCGCGCCGGAACGCCGGGGGCGAAAGTGCTCATAAAGGGCTGGGTGCGCACGCGGCGCGAGGGGCGCGGGCTCTGCTTCATCGAGGTCAACGACGGCTCGGTCGTCACCAGCATTCAGGTGGTGGCCGAGGAGTCCATGCCCGGTTTTTCCGAGGCCTCCCGGCTCACCACCGGGTGCAGCGTCGCCGTAACGGGAGAGCTGGTAGAGTCCCCGGCGAAGGGCCAGCGCTTCGAAATACGGGCCGACTCCATCGAGGTGTACGGCTGGGCCGAACCGGCCGACTACCCGCTCCAGAAAAAGCAGCATTCGTTCGAGTTCCTGCGCGAGATCGCGCACCTCAGGCCGCGCACTAACACCTTCGGCGCCGTTTTCCGGGTGCGCAACGCCCTGGCCGCGGCCGTCCACGAGTTCTTTCAGGAGCGCGGCTTTCTCTACGTACAGACACCCATCATCACCGCGAGCGACTGCGAGGGAGCCGGCGAGCTCTTCACCGTGACGACGCTGGACCTTTTGAACGTGCCGGTCGAGAACGGAACGGTGGATTTTTCCCGGGACTTTTTCGGCCGGAAGGCCGGCCTTACCGTCAGCGGTCAGCTGGAGGGGGAGCTCCTCGCCACGGCCCTTGACAGAATCTACACCTTCGGTCCGACCTTCCGGGCCGAGAACTCGAACACATCACGCCATCTCTCCGAGTTCTGGATGATCGAACCGGAAATGGCCTTCGCGGAACTCGCCGACGACATCACGCTGGCGGAGGATTTCCTGAAGCATATCATAACCCGGTGCCTGGAACGCTGCCCGGAGGACATGGCCTTCTTCGACGATCGCATACAGAAGGGCGTCATCGACATGCTCGAGGGCGTGGCGCGCTCGCGCTTCGAGGTGATCACCTATACCGAGGCCGTCGACCTTCTCGGAAAGTCCGGCGAGTCGTTCGAGTTCCCCGTCGCCTGGGGCGACGATTTACAGTCAGAACACGAGCGCTACATCACCGAAAAAAAATTCAAATGCCCCGTCGTGGTGGTGGACTATCCCCGCTCCATTAAGGCCTTTTACATGAAGCTTAACGATGACGGGAAGACAGTCCGCGCGATGGACGTTCTGGTGCCGCGCATCGGCGAGATCATCGGAGGGAGCGAGCGCGAGGGCCGGCATGATGTTTTGATTGACAGGATGCGCGAGGTCGGCTTAAATCCTGACGACTACTCGTGGTACCTGGACATCCGGCGTTACGGCACCGTCCCCCACGCGGGCTTCGGCCTGGGCTTCGAGAGGACCGTGCAGTTCGTGACGGGGATGCAGAATATCCGCGACGTCATACCGTTCCCGCGCACGCCCAGGAACGCGGACCTCTAGGCGTCGGGGACGCGGAATGGCCCGCCGCCCGCGCCGGCCGGGAGACGCAGACTGCTCCACGGGGTTGCCCAGAAAATCGCCCGCGG
>JAGODA010000159.1 GCA_017998475.1 Spirochaetota bacterium
TGGCGAACGCTTCGGCGTTCAAGGACCCGCGCTTCCCGCCGCTGCGGAAACAGGAATTCGGCCTCATAGACATAGAGATCTCCATCATGTCCCCTATTGTGGAGGTGAGGGATACGGCTGACATAGCGGTGGGACGCGACGGCCTCATCATCACCTCAGGTCACCGTTCGGGGCTCCTTCTGCCGCAGGTCGCGACCGAATACGGATGGGACCTCTCCACCTTCCTGGAGCATACCTGCTACAAGGCGGGCCTGCCGGGGGATGCCTGGAAGATGAAAGGCACCAGAATCGAGAAGTTTTCGGCCCAGGTGTTCGGCGAGAAGGAGCTCGGTCTTCCCTGACTTTCCGTAAAGAGTGGCTTCCCGGAGCACGATAATTAAGTGTACCCATCGCATGGAGGATATCGAAAGATGAAACGAGCGGTGTATGCCCTTGTCGCCGTCGCCCTCGTGGCGACAGCGTGTAAAAAAGCGGAAAAAACGCCGGAACCGGCGTTCGTTATCGCTAAATGGGCCCGGGCGATACAGGACCTCAATTACCAGAACTACGCCAGGTGCGAGGCCTACCCGAAGAGCGAGGCGGTCTTCAGGGACATGTACCGAGACTATTACCTCACCGACCTGATGGTCACCTCGGTGGAGGAGGCCGACGAGAAGGATGTCCGCAGGGACCAGGACGGGAATCCCTTCCTGCACCGCTCGCTTTCGTTCGAGGCGAGCGCCGTCAAGCGGGGCACGGGCAGGCCGTACCAGGTGGTGCGCGGTGACGCGGTGTTCATTAAATTCACCGAGGGCGCCATGGCCGAGAGGGGATGGCTTATGTCCAACAGGACCTTTATCACCATTAACAGGTAGCCCGGTGTTTCTCCAGGGGCACGGCTTTCAGGGTCGACGGGTGGGGAGCGGTAAGTATAAATAGAAAGAAGACTTCCATGGGGAACGAGGACGTCCGCGGGCCCATGCGATGCGGGATATTCCGGCTTGTTATCGGAAGATAAATTCCGTATATTAACAGAGGGAGCGCTCTCCGGGGCATGTAATCCCGGATGTGCGCGCCTGGCATACAACAGGGAATAATGCGGCCTTCGCGGCCGAAGAATATAATGCGATTCAGGGTACGAAAAACAATCCCGGCCTTGGCGCTTGTCGCGGTTATGATGATGTCGACCGCGGTGAGCCCGCAGAGCGTCGAAGAGCTTGACCGCCGCGCGAGCGAATTCTACAAGAACAAGGAATTCACGCGCGCGCTGGGGGAATGGCTGCGCATACTCGAGATCGAGCCGGACAACGAGCTCATTCAGAAGAAGATCGAGATGCTCTACGAGGAGAAACACCGCAAGGACCTGGCCTTCCAGATGGCGCGCTTTCATTATCGCCTGGCGCGCCAGGAGCTGCCCGTCGATGTGCAGAAGGCGAAGGAGGACTCGGACGTGGCGATAGCCAGTTTCGTGACGGCATACAGGATCGATCCCGCCGATCCCGACCTGCAGCTCATGCGCGAGGACATGCGCAGGCTCCAGGAGGAGGTGCGCATAGAGCTCGCCAAGAAACGGCTCTCGGAGGAGCTCAGGCAGCGGTATATCGCGCTCATGGAGGACGCCGCGGCCAGGATGAAATCCATGGAATTCGAGAGGGCGCTCGCCAACTATAAGGAAGTCCTTAAGTTCGTGCCGAACGACACCGCCGCGCTCGAGGGGCTCAGGAACGCGGAGCTGGCGATATCCAACCGGCTTAAATACGAGAAGATACAGCTTCTGCTCGCGGCCGGGATCGCGCTGTTCGGTGAAAAGAAATACAAGGATGCGCGAAACGATTTCGAGGAGGTGCTCGCCCTCGACATAAAGAACCGGGAGGCGAAAAAGTACATTGACCAGATCGACGAGCTGCTTGAATCCAACAGGAATCTGGAGCTCAAGCGCATACAGGCCGAGCAGTTCTACCTGTCGGGAATCGAGAACGTACGCAAAAAGAACTTCGATCAGGCGGCGGACGATTTCGAGAACGCCCTCTCACTAATAAAGAACTATAAGGACGCCAGGGCGCGGCTGGAGGGCCTGGACAAACTGAGGAAGGAATACGCGGAGGAGCAGCGGCTTCTCAGGCTCCGGAACATCGACCGCGAATTCCAGAACGGACTGCTCGCGTATTCCGAGGGCAGATACAAGGAGGCCCTGTCGTCACTGGAAAAGACCCTCGCTCTCGACGCCGGGAACGAGCTCGCGAAGAAGTACATCGTCATGGTCAAAGAGGCGATCCGCGACATTGAAGAAGAGGTGGTCGATGTCGATTCGCCCTATTACAGCATCGTGAATCCCCTTATTATTTCCGGAAAGAAGCTGTACGACAGGGGGGATTACATCGAGTCGCGTAAACGGTGGGAGGAGATCCTCAGGCTCTTTCCCAAGAACCGCATCTCCCTCGAATACCTGCTGAAATGCGAGCTCGCGCTCAATCCGGCGGCGTTCCAGGATTTCGCGCGGAAGATCGTCGATGAGGGGAAGGCGCTCCTTGAAAGCAGGAAATCCGCCCAGGCGCTCGCCAAGTTCGAACTGATTCGGTCTATATCGGCGGACTACCCGGAGATCAACGAGCTGATCGCCCAGGCCAGGAGGGGGGCGGAGAGGACCGCGCCCGCCGGGGTGAATCCGCAGGAGATAGAGGCGCGTTATGCCCAGGGCATGGAACTCTATCAACGCGGCGGCAGGGAGAACATCGAGGCGGCGCTGGCTAATTTCAGGTGGGTGGTCGCGCGCGATCCGAACCATGCGCGATCGCTCATCGCCATGAACAGGATCGAGTCCCAGCTCCGCTTCGGCGGGGCGGAGCCGGCGCGGGAGAGGGGCGGGCTTACGGAAAAACAGAAGGCGCTTGTCCGGACTTATTACTATAACGGAATCAACTACTATACCAATAACAACTTCGACAAGGCGATCGAGGAGTGGCGAAAGGTCCTGGTGATTGATCCGACGCACGAGAAGGCGAGAAACAATATACGTAAGAGTCTGGTACTGCTGGGAAGGTGATAATGGCCGCCGAGGAAATGAAGAAAAAGGACGCCGGAGCCAGTGCCGGCGGAAAGAAGAAGAAAGAAAAAGCCGGCTCCGGTGGAGCGGAGGGGAGAAAGGTCAGGTTCGGGCTGAGAATGAAGTTCTCCCTGGCCATCATCACGCTGGTATCGGTCGTTATCGTCATCATGACGCTGTATTTCATCCGCACGGAGAGCGCGCTTCTAAAGGCCGAAATCATAAAGTTCGCCGAGCGCGAGATCGAGCATCTTACCAATACGGCCCAGGAATCCATAAGCGCCAAGGACGAGCTCGCGCTTATCGCTGCCGTCCGGAACGTGCAGAAGATCACGGCCATACGCTACGTATACATCTTCGATCCCAACGGCAGGATCATACAGAATTTCGATCCCGAGAAAAACGGGACCGACATGGAGGACGACGAAATCACGCGCAGGGCGAAGGAATACGCCGAGACCGAACGCCCCCTGATGCTCGATTTTCCCGATCCCGTGGAAAAGGGGGGGGTAATATACGATTTTTCGAAGCCCGTGCTCCATACGCTGTTTAAAAACCGTATCGCCACGGTGCGGATGGGTTTCTCCGACCGGATTATCCGCGATCAGATCGCGGAGGTCACGCGAAACATCATGATCATCGCGGTGTTCTTTCTCGCGGTGGCGATCGTTGGTTCCTTTATTCTCGCCAGTATTACCATCAAGCCTATCAGGAAGCTTTCAGAAGGGGCCGCGATCATTTCGACGGGAGACCTGGAATACAAGATAGACATAAAACGCTCCGATGAGCTCGGACTGCTGGCGGGCGATTTCAACATGATGACCGAGAAACTCAAGAAAGCGAAAGACATGGAGATCGAGTCGCGGATCATGCAGGAGCAGCTGGAGCTGGCCAAGGAGATCCAGGAAGGGCTCAATCCGATGGGCTTCTACGACAAGGGAGGCATACAGATAAAGGGGTTTACGCGCGCCGCGAAGGGTGTAGGCGGAGATTACTTCGACTACATCGACATCGGCGAATCGAGGGTCGGCGCGCTTATCAGCGACGTTTCGGGCAAGGGCGTGCCGGCCTCTCTGGTGATGGTCATGATCCGTACGGTGTTCACCAACTCGATTAAAAACAACAAGCGGGTCGACTGCGCCACGATCGTCCGTTCGATCAACGACGCGCTCAGCGCCGATTTCGCGGTGGACAAGTTCGCGACGCTTTTCTTCATGATCTATAACCGCGAAACGGGAGAGCTGTCGTTCTCGAACGCCGGACACGGGCCCCTTTTCTGCTACCGGGCGCGTCTGGGGAAATGCACGGTTACGAACCTGGAGGGAATGCCGATCGGCATCACCGAGGACGTGGAATATCCGCACGCGAAAGTAAGGCTTGATCCCGGCGATATAGTGGTGCTGTACACCGACGGCGTGTCGGAAATGCGCAACGAGAACAGGGAGGAGTACGGAAGCCCGCGCCTGCAGAGGCTGATAATGTCCAGCAGCGACCTCAACGCGCAGGAAATAGTGGAGAGGATCGTGGACGACGTGACGACCTTTCAGGGAAGCGCGCCGCCTCACGACGACATGACGACGCTGGTGTTAAAACGGGTTTCCTGACGGTTACAGAAGCTCGTCTTCGCTTTCGTATATCTTGAAAAATTTATCGAGCGTGGCGAGCTTGAGGATGTTCAGCACGTCATCGTGTATGTTCACAAGGGCGAATCTTCCGCTGTGCGCCTTCATCTTTTTCTGTCCGGCGACCAGCGCGCCTATGCCGGATGAGTCCATGTAGTTGACGTTCTTCAGGTCGACGATCACGCTGGAATGCTTTCCGTCGGTAATGCTGAAAAGAGCCTTTTTCAACTCGCTGACGTTATAGAGGTCAACCTCCCCGCTGACCTGTACGATTTTATGTTCACCAAGATCTTTGAATTCTATTTCCATCAGCCCCTCCAAATCGCTCCATAGAAAAATGAATCACTATATAATAACGACGAAACCGCATTCCGGCACAAGAGGAGATACTACTCTTTCCGGCTGAAAGATGTCAACGCAAAAAAAATATACCAGTTTAATTTAGCGACCGTATGACGGATATGCCACGTCCGTCACTCTCGATGGTTATCCACGGGGGCGAACCGGCCGCTTTTACTTTTGAACGGGCAGGGTTACGGTAAACCGCACCCATTTCCCCTGTTCGGATTCCACGGAGATGGCGCCGTTATGTTTTTCCGCTATGGTTTTGCATATGTATAATCCAAGCCCGGTACCCTTTACGCCCTCGGTGCCCTTCTGTTTGAGCCGGGAGAAACGCTGGAAGAGCCTGGTTTCGATATCCTCTCGGGATATCCCCACGCCCTCATTGAACACGGAAAGGGCGATCGTGCCTTCCTTCTCCTCGAGCGTCAGTCTGATCTCGGTCTCGGGCTTGCCGTATTTGATCGCGTTATTCACCAGGTTGGTTACCAGAATCTTCAGAAGATTGGGGTCGCCGTTTATAACCGGTTTTGTTTTCAGGTCGGCGGCGATGGTCATTTTCTTCATGTTGATCGCGTGCTCGGGAAGCTCAACCACCGGTTTTATGACCTCCTCGACGAGGTCGATCGGCTGCGCGAAGGCCTCGATGTTATTGAGCTCCATCTTCGAAAGATCCAGGTAGTTGCGAATTATGTCTTCCAGGTACTGGCAGTTGCGAAGGATGGTCTCGATGGTCTTTTCCTGACCGGGATCGAGTTTGCCGAAGTAGCCCTTGTAGAGCGTTTCGGCCGTTGTATGCACCACCGAGATGGGGCTTTTCAGCTCGTGGGAAACGATGGACATGAGGTCGAGCATGCGGGTATGGGAGCTGTCCTGACGCGAGGCGATAGCGTTTTTCACTATATCCCTCAGCTCGTCCGGGGTAAAGGGCTTCGGTATATAATCGAACGCGCCGTTCTTCAGGGCCTCGCGGGCGGTTTCGACCGTGGCGTAGCCCGTAAAGATGATGACGGTGACATCGGGCTGCTCCTTCTGGAGGGTCTTCAGGATTTCCATTCCGCCCAGCTTGGGCATCATGAGATCGGTGATGACGATATCGTACTTCCGGGCATTCGCCATCTCGAGCCCGTCTATTCCCGAAGGGGCCGTATCGATCTCGTATTCCTCGTTCCTGAGAATACGGAGCGAGCTCTTGAGGACCACTTCTTCGTCATCTATTATGAGTATTTTAACCTTGGCCATGCCGTGCCCTTGTCCGGGTATTGATAACCGCTTCCGTTCTGGTGGAGCGAATGTCCCGTACGCTCTTATGCCGCTTTCTCGGAGGCGGACCGCCGGGTCCGGGAATAACCTGCGATACGGGGTCGTGAATTTCAAGCACTTATTGTAAAAAAGCCCTTCTGGAAGCGTCCGCACGCTCTTTTACTGCGTGCCCGACTGCGCCACGGGCAGTACGACGGTAAACGTGGTCCCTTCGGCGGCCGAGCTTTTAACGGTAATGGTGCCATTGTGCCGCTTTATTATTCCGTACGTGACGGCCAGACCGAGCCCCGTGCCCTTTCCGGTCTGCTTGGTCGTGAAAAAGGGGTCGAAAATACGCCCTATGTTCTCCTCGCTTATTCCGAGACCGGTATCGGAGAAATCGACAACAACGGCGTTCTGATCCACGTCGAAACGGGTCCGTATGGTGAGCGTTCCTCCGTCCGGCATGGCGTCGGACGCGTTGAGCGAAAGGTTGTTGATGACCTGCTTGATCTGGTTGATGTCGATCTCCATATCGGGGACCGCGTCGTCGAAGTCCTTCACGATGCTTATGTTCTGGAAATTGACATGCTTTTCCAGGATTGAAAGCATCTCGCGGATCACCTGGTTGACGTTCGCGCGCTCCTTCTCGATGCGCGTTTCCCTGGCGAAGTTGAGTATCTCGCGGACGATCTTGCGGCAGCGCAGTGTCTCGTTTACGATCACCTCCAGGTCGTCCTTGTGCTCGGTGTCCTTGAGCTCCTCGAGCAGGATCGAACTGTAGGTGAGCACGCCTGTGAGCGGGTTGTTGATCTCGTGGGCTATGCCCGCGGCGAGCTTTCCGAGGGAAGCGAGCTTCTCCGACTGTACGATCTGTTTCTGGGTGTCCTCCTTGAGGAGGTTGTCGCGTTCCACGATCGCGGCAACCATCGAGTTGAACGTCTTGCACAGGTAGCCGAGCTCGTCCTTTGAATTGACGGGTATCTTGATGCTGTAATTGCCCTCGGCGATCTGTTTGGACGCGTCGACGAGGATGTTGACCGGATGCAGGAAGTTCTGAATAAGGTAGATCGAGAGGCCGATCGCGATGATGAGCGTGACGATTATTATGACCAGGAACAGTATGGTCGTTTCCTTCTTGATGTCGTTGAACTTGTTCTCGATGATCCCGACGTAGAGGATCCCGATAACCTTGCGGTGCAGGTCGTAGATGGGGCTGTACGCGGAGATGTACCAG
>JAGODA010000160.1 GCA_017998475.1 Spirochaetota bacterium
CAGGGGGATTAAGGCGGTTTCGTATCATTCACTCTACAATTATTTCGCCCGCCGCTACGGTATCATGCTTTTGGGCACCGTCGAGCCGCTTCCCGGCATTCCTCCTTCCTCTCGCCACATGGAGTCGCTCGTCGAGCGATCGCGTGCCGAAAAACTCACGCTGGTGCTCCAGGACGTCTATAATCCGGCAGGGCCGTCACGCATGCTCGCCGGTAAAACAGGCGCCAGGCTGGTCGTTCTTCCTCACGATGTTGGCTCCGTGCCCGAAGCGAACGATCTGTTCGGCCTTTTTGACAGCATCGCCGGGAGGCTCGAACGATGAGCGCGATCCTGTTGCCGGCACTGCTGCTGTCCATCGTTCTTCTGGGAATCCATTCCTATTTTGGAATCAGGATTATCCGCCGCGGGATTATATTCACCGATCTGGCGATCGGACAGATGGCCGCCCTCGGGGCGGCCGTCTCCCTTCTCTTTTTCCACGGAGAGGGAATCTATCTTCTTTCGCTCGCCTTCGCCATGGCGGGCGGCCTCCTCGTGTGGGCCGCTTCGCGCCGCTCCTCCCATCTCGAGGCGGTTATCGGTCTTCTCTACGCGCTGGGAATCGCGGGGGTATTCATGCTCCTCTCGAGATCTCCGCACGGAATGGAGGAGTTCCATAACCTCATGGCCTACGACATACTTTTTACGGGAATGGATAACGTGCTCGAAACGGCGATCCTTTACGCGGCGCTCGGCGCCGTTATCTTCGTTACCGAAAAGAAGGCGCCGAAGGGAATGAGGGAGATGATGTTTTTCGTTACGTTCGCGGTCACCGTGACGAGTTCGGTCCGTCTCGCCGGGGTTCTTATCGTCTTCGCGATCCTGCTTGCTCCCGCTTTTATCGCGCTTACGTTCACGGAAAAACGCGAGGTTTCCGGTCGAACGGCTCCCCGGCCGCTCATCATCGCCTGGGGGGTCGGTATAGTACTCAATCTCGTTTCGATCGCTTTTTCATACCGGCTGGATCTTCCGACCGGTTACACCCTGGTGTTTTTTCACGCGCTGGCGGCGATCGTCACGGCCTTTATCCCGCCATCAAATAGATCATGAAGCCCGGCGGAAAACGAGCACCGGCCAGCCCCGTTCCCCGGCGATCGCCTTCAGGCGGTCCCGGGGATTTACCACCACGGGATATCCCACCGCCTCGAGCACCGGGAGGTCCGCCACGCTGTCTCCGTAATAATAAGATTGCGAAAGGTCCGTTCCGTGCTCCACGCAGAGGGATCTCATGAACGGCAACTTACCCTCTCCCACACAGTAGTCCCCGGTTATCCTTCCCGTGTACGTCCCGCCGGATATTTCGAGCGCGGTCGCAATCACCCCGTCGAAACCGAAATATCCGGCCACCGGCATCGCGATGGCGATGTTGGTCGCGGTTATCATGCAGGTATGGTCTCCCGATGCCCGCTGCCCCTGTACGAGCTCCATGGCCTCCGCGTACACTTTCGGACGCGCGATGGTCTCGAAATGCTCCCTCGACAGCTCCGCGATATCCGTTTCGGTCCTTCCGGCGAATTCCCGGAGCTGGAACTCGTTGAAGGATACCGGATCCAGCCTTCCCTCCTCGTACTGCTCCCAGAAGTGGACGATGCGCTCCAGGTCCTCCCGGGGGGCGATGCCTTTTTCTATGAGAAAGAGCTTCCACGACACGTCGCAGTCGTTGTCGAGAAGGGTGTGGTCCATATCCCAGAAACGGAGGATCACGCCGTGCCGCCTATACTGGATTCGCGGAGCCGCAGGCCGAGAAAGGCGTTCACCACGACGAGTGCCATAAAAAGCACAAGGAAGGGGGTCATCGAGCCGGTATCGGCCGACCTGAACGCGTCCATGCCCAGGATAAAAATTACGCCGGAAATCTGTCCCGCGAGCAGCAGTACACCCTGCGAAATCGATTCAGGCGCCGGATGGCTCACCTCGGCGCTGTACTGAAAACCTATGGGTCCCGCGCTCATGATGAAAAATCCGAGCACGAACGAAGACAACAGTATCAGCCAGAACTGTGTTCCGAATGCCAGCCCGAGAAGGCCCGGAACCATCGCGATCATCGCACCGACAAGAAAGGGACGGCGTTTCCTCGTCCGGTCGGAAAGCACGGGCAGGATCGACGCGCCGAGTATGCCCCCCACCATCATGAGCGCTCCTATTATTCCCGCCTGTTCCGGCGTGATTCCCCGCGGCGCGAGAATCTGTTCTATCCACGTTGTCACGGCGTTGAAGATGCCCAGCCCGATGAAGAAAAGCACTATGGCCAGTCTCATGTCTCGAAGCCCCAGTATGTGGCGAAGCCCCGTGAAGAACGGATATCGCTCCTCGCTTTCGTCCGCTCCGGGAGGAGTCGGAGGGCGCTCCCGGATAACCACCAGGAAAAGCGCCGCGCCGGCAAGCGTAATCGTTCCGTAGATCATCAGCATTCCCTCCATCCCTTTCGCCGTGAACAGGAACGGGCTTACCCCGAGGGCCACGATTATACCCAGATACTGGGCGAGCGAGGCCAGGCCCGAAACGGTCGCGCGCTCACCGACGGGAAACCAGCGAACGGCAAGCTTGGTGTACGCGTTGAGGATGAACGGCTGTGCCACGGCAAGCCCGAGCTGGCAGATCGTCACCATGGTGTAATCGGCCGCGTACAATCCCTTGAGGAAACCGAAGCACCCGGCAAGCAGCGCCCCCGTGCCGATACCGGCGCGTAGACCGTACGTGTCGATTACGTACGATGCCGGTATGCACATCACGATATAGACGAGCATATAGATCATTGAAAGAAACCCGATAGACAGCGGAGATACGCCGTAAAACTCCGCCGCCTCGCCCGTAATCGACGCCAGCGCGACCCAGTGGATCTGGATGATCACATTGAGCAGCATGAACGCGCCCATGATAAGCCAGCGATACCCGTATACCCTTACCGACTTCGTTTCCATTAACCGGCCTCCCGACCCTCGAGCGAGGGTGTATTTTTATGCTTCCGATTTCCTTTTAATTTCCGCGTCCTGTCCCATCTGGAGAAGCTGAAATATAGGTGTGACCACAGATTCGGGCAGAACGGAAACGGGACGCCCCGTGCAGAGGGCGTGATGATACACGGTGGCCGCCTTTTCGAAGAGCTCCATGTTGGTGAATGCCTTTTCAATCGTGGCGCCAAGGCTCATGGCGCCGTGATTCCGTAAAATATAGCAGTTGCACCGGTTTCCGAGTTTTGACACGACGTTCTCGACGAGCTCGGGGCTCCCCGAAAGCGCGTAGGGAATGACGTCGACGGTCGGACCGATATTGAAGAGGACCTCGTCGAAAAGCGCGGGGATCGGCTCGTTGATGAGCGCGAACACGCTCGCGAAGGTCTGGTGCGCGTGGATTATCGCGTTCACGTCGCGGCGGTTTTTATACACCGCGGCGTGCATTCCGGTTTCGATGGAGGGGCGCATGGTCCCCTCTATCGGCTGAAGGTCCAGCCCGACGATGCAGATTTCGGCCGGTGAGAATCTCGTATAGTCCTTGCCCGAAGGCGTTATTGCCAGCGCCTCTTCTCCCTCTATGAGCATGGAGACGTTGCCTCCCGAGCCGGCGGTATATCCCTTCGAAAAGACCATCTTGCTGTATTCAACGACCTTTTCCCGGTACTCGTCATATTTTCCCATTGTGTCCCCCTTACATCTCGACGCAGGCCAGCACGCGGTCGAAACGCTCGATCGCGTCGTCTATGACCTCGTCCGTGTCGGCCATCGAGGTATAGAGGCGCGAGCCGGCGAGCGATATAACGCCCTCCGCGGTCAGCGCCGCTCCCATCTCCTCCATGAGGTGTTTGCGCTCCGTCACCTCGGTGAATATTTTGGGGTTGTTGATGTCCATCAGCATCGCCGCCGACGTCTCCAGATGGCAGATGGAGCCGTGGTTGAAAGCCACGAACGGAAGACCTCGCCTCTGTATGATCTCCTGGAGCCCTTTCGTCAGGCGGTCGCCGGCCCGGCCGGCCAGAACCGGCGCGCCTGTATCCTCCATGGCCTTGATAGCGTAATAGCCCGCCGCGCAGGACAGGGGATTCGCGGAAAGCGTGCCTCCCACCATGGCGCGTTTTTTCATCCCCTGAATGCCGGCGGCGAAACACTCGATTACATCGCGCCTTCCGCCCACGCCGCCGGCTGCCGGGTAGCCTCCCGCCACGCACTTGCCGAACACGGTGAGATCGGGCTTCACGCCGAAGAAACCCTGCGCGCCGCCCAGCCCCACCCGGAAGGCCGTTACAACCTCGTCGAATATGAGGAGCGCCCCGAACCTGTCGCACAGCTCGCGGACGCGTCTGTTGTAATCGTACACCACGGGCCTGGTGCCGCTCTCGGGGCCAAGCGGTTCGAGGATAACCGCCGCTGTTCCGCCTTCCTTCTCATTGCGCTCGAGCATGGCCAGAAGCCCGTTCGGTCCGTCGATATCGTTCGGAAAGACCTCCTGCGTGTCCGCATAGCACCCCGCCGGGATGCCGTGCGCCTCGAGGGGGCCGATCCCGGGAATGCGCATGCCGAATACCATCTGATCGCTCCAGCCGTGGTATGCCCCGCCGGCCTTTATGACCCTGCTCTTCCCGGTGAATGTCCTCGCCGCGCGAATGGCCGCCATCACGCTCTCGGTTCCGCTGGCGAGCATCCTGAACATCTCGATCGACGGCATGAGCCTTGATATGAGCTCGGCGAGCCTGAGCTCGTACTCGTGGAACAGGCCAGTTACCGGTCCGCTGTCGCGGATGAGCTCGATTATCTTTTCCTGCACCGGTTTGTAATTACTGCCCAGCACCGTGGGCCCGCCGGCCTGAAGGAAGTCGATATAACGATTGCCGTCGACGTCCCACAGGTAGGCGCCTTCGGCGCGCGTGATGGCGAGCGGAAAGGGGTAATTGAACGCGAGGTTGTGCTGCACCCCGCCGGGAATGTAACGCCTGGCCTCGTCGGTAATCTTTTTCGAGCCGGCGCATCTGGTGTCGAAGTACTTCAGGTACCGCTCCATACTCTCGCGCTTTATCGGGCGCATCGGCTGGTTGTTGGCCAGATCGTGCAGGCGCGAAAGAATGCTTTCGGAATCTGGCCAGTACGAAATCGCGTATCCCTTCGGCATTGTGTTCTTACTGGTGTCGGTCATGGAAATCCTCCTTAGTGCATAAGCCGGGGCCCGATCGGCCGCTCCCGCGGCGCGACACGCGTTCCCCTTCGATACCCTTCTACGCGGATATCGATGCGGTATCATCAACGTTCGCGGTCGTTCAACCGCCTGAACAGCTTTTTGTTCCTGTGATACAGATCCTTGAACACTCCGAAATTACGGTCATACATGTCGCGATATTCCCCGCGCGGCATGAAGACCTCCTTTACCGGAATGAGGGGCTTGGCGGCGCCGAAGGAATCGATCTGTCCGAGTCCAACGGCGCAGACCACGGCGGCTCCGATGGTGCCCGCGTTCTGGGTGTTCTCTATGGTCTCGATCTTTCTTCCTGTAACGTCCGCCATTATCTGGCACCACTCGTCGGACTTGGCGCCTCCGCCGACGAAGCGCAGGGATTCGCGCCGGGGGACCTTCCGTTCCACCGCTTCCAGCATCCAGCGCGCGTGAAACGCCCCCCCCTCCAGCACCGACCGTACGAGCTGGCGCTTGCCGGTCGAAAGGCTAAGGTTGAAGAACATCCCGCGAGCGTAAGCGTCCTCGCGCGGAGAGCGGTTGCCGTGCAGCCACGGGGTAAAGATGACGTTGCCGGCCCCAGGCTCCGTCTGAGCGACGACCTCGTTAAGGAACTGGTAAAGGCTTTGATAGACGCTGTCGGCGTCGCAGCAAACATCGCGCGCGTTGAGATAGACGCCGATCTCATCCAGCGCGAGATGGTCGCGGAACCACTGGAGGCAGATGCCGGATGTCTCCTGCTCGGCCACGTACAGGTAGCCGCCGGGTATTGCGCCGAGTATTGAGGCCACGAAGTTGCCCACATCGACCATCCGCCTGTTAACGTTTGAAGCCACCCATCCCGAGGTGCCCACATAAATGTGCGTATCGTACGGGTCGAGGCATCCGGACCCTATCGAAATGAGGGAGGTGTCCCCCCCGCCGCCGAATACCGGAATACCCGGTATAAGGCCCATCTCGTCCGCGGCGCGGCCGGTGAGAGTTCCGGCCACATCGGTCGATTTGATTACGGGCGGCAGGTGCCGCATGTCGACTTCGAACATGGAGCACATCGCCCGCGACCACTCGAGCTTCCCCGGCCTCGTATCATACACCCAGGTGAGGTGGGCGGAATCGCAGGTCATGGCGAAGTTGCCGGTCGCGCGGTGGACCAGGTAGTCCTTTACGTCCAGCCACCGATGCACGCGGCGGAATATCTCGGGCTCGTTTTCACGCACCCAGTGATATTTCCAGAGGGGGTCCTTCGCCGTTCCCGCGAGGCCGCCGGTAATCATCAGGGAGCGTATGGTTTTATACGCGTTCCACTTGTCGATCTTCAGAAGACCGTTATACAGGTAACGCTCCATCTGGGCCGTGGCGCGCCCGTCGAGATAGATCATGGGGTTTCGAAGCGCGGTCCCGTCACCGTCCACCATAACCGACCCCTGAAGCTGACAGCAGAAGGCCATGCCGCCGACACTGGAAGGATGGATGCCTGTACGGCCGATGATGGCGCGCGTTGCGGTGCATACGGCGTTCCACCAGTCGTCCGCACGCTCTTCCGCGCCGCCATCGGGGGTGGTTATAAGAGGATACTCCACAAGGCTCGAGTCTACGAGCTCGATCTGTTCCCCTATCCGGTAGACGCACGACTTGTTGCCGGTAGTGCCCAGGTCATGCGCCAGGATATACGAGGCCTTTTCCTTCAAGGGTCCTTCCCCGGAGCCCCGCATTTCCGCCGGTCGGCTCCTGTCCTTCATCGTTGGCCAGAAATCGGCGACACGCCGCCGGCCGCGGGCCGTTCCCGCATGATGGTGTATACATGAAAAACCCGTCACTGTCTCGTCATTTTCAGTGTGATCAGAAATTGCTAACACGGCGTGGATCAGGATCCGGTCGAACGCCGTTCGCGATATTCCGTTGGAGTGATCTTCATTACCTTCTGGAAGGCCCTGTTGAAGGTCGCGATACTCTCGAATCCCGCCGCGAATGCGATCTGCACGATGCTGTCCTCGCATTTGTCGAGGTCCTCAGCCACCTTACGCACCCTGAGCTCGTTGATGTATTCACCGATCCTCTTGCCCGTATACATCCTGAAAAAACGCCCGAGGCTGTCGGGATGCATGCTGAGCGAAGCGGCGAGCCCCTCTCGCGAGATGTCCGAGGTGAAATTTTCGCCGATGTACAGCATCGCCCGGCGTATCTTTTCCTCTATAACGGGGGTGATGGTCGTCTTCCT
>JAGODA010000161.1 GCA_017998475.1 Spirochaetota bacterium
GACGTCACGGATCATAGACCGGTACGGGCCCCGGTTGACCGGCACGGAGAACTGTCGCAGGGCGGCCGACGAGCTGTACGAGGAATTGAATTCTGCCTGCGATACCGCCGGGAGGGAGCCATTCGAAGTGCGTCCCGGGTCGTTTCTCGGCTTTATGAAAGTTTCCCCGACGCTTTTTATCGCGGCAACCTTCCTGCTGTTTTTCGGATATGTGCCCGTGGCGGCGATCGTCTACACGATCGCGGCATTCATGGCCTTCACGCAGTTCATCTGCTACCGGCAGGTATTCGACCCGTTCTACTCCGTGCGCGAGGGCGTCAATGTTTACGGAGTGATCGAGCCCGTCGGCGAGGTCCGTTCACAGGTTGTCGTGAGCGGCCACCATGACAGCGCGTACGAGTTTACCCTCATGGCGCGTTTGCCGCGTGCATACAGGTTCTGTGTGGCCGGAATGATTCTCGCGCTCACCCTTGCCCCCGTCTTCGCGTGGGCTTCGGTCGCGTCATACAATCCGTGGGGGGGAGGCTCCGGGATCGCTCACGCCCTGACCGTCGGGGCGATCGTATCGTTCGTGTTCATGGTACCCATGTATTTCTTTACGGGACGGAACGGCACCCCGGGGGCGGGCGATAACCTTATAGCGTCAGCGATGATCGTCGAGCTCGCCGGGTACTACGGAAGCGCTAAGAAAACAGGAAATCACCACCTTCGGCACACGCGCATCATCTTCGCCAGCTTCGATGCCGAAGAGGCCGGGCTCCGCGGATCCAGGGCGTTCGTAAAACGTCACCGTGAGGAGCTCCGCGCCGTACCGACGAGCGTGCTGAACCTTGACAGCATATACCGCGCGGACAGAATCAAGTTTCTCGTATCCGACATAAACGGATTCGTGAAACTTTCGCGGAGCATGGCGGAGGAATGCATGGCCGTGGCCGCCAGGGCCGGATATGAGGCAAGGACGTTCAATGTCTACCCGGGTGTCGGAGGGACCGACGCGGCGGAATTCGCGAAAATCGGCGTCGAGGCGACCACTTTGATCGCGCTTCCCACCGATGTCGAGAAAGAGCGCATGGTATATCACACGCAGGAGGATACCGTCGAAAGCATAGAACCGGGGGCGGTGGAGGCGTGTATTCGAATTATCCACGGATATATTATAAACAAGGATCTTCACGCGGGTCCGGCATGAGTTGCGGCGGGCATCAGACCGCCGTAATCCGGCCGACGGGAAAAACCGCAGAGGATGCGCGGGTAACTATTTCTAATCGGCGCTATAATGTATGTAGCGGGAAGGAGCGGCTTGCGAAAAACGTGTATATCGATATGCGTAATAATAATGTTGTAATATGAACAAGTTTAACAAATTGGAAGTAAATTTTGAATAGTTATAAATTATGTTGACAGTAATTCGTGATGGTCGGTATCATTTGACCACAGGCGCGGGAGAAAACGCGAGCTTTCGGTAAATACAAACGTGTCAGGAGAGGACGCTATGCCAACCATAGACTATTTCAATCTGCCATGGAAAGACCAGTGGGAGTGGGAGAGGATACAGCTTCCAACGGTCACCCGGAGATACGTCGAGAATTCCAAAACATATGCGGCAAAGGACCTGCAGCGCTTTAATCCGGCGCTGTACAACGGCGACAGCAACGGGAAAATGACCTGGGGCGAGGTCTACTCGCGGGTCGAAAACTACGCCTGCGGTCTGATGAGCCTCGGGCTGGGAAAGCAGGACATGGTTTCGATCATGGCGGCAAGCGGCCCCTACTGGACCCACGCGGACATGGCGCTGGCCTGCGCCAACGGCGTGAGCGTGGCGGTGTATCCGACGCTCTCGTTGAAGGAGGTGTCGTACATCGTCAACGACTCGGCGAGCAAATTCATATTCCTCAGGGGCGCGGGCATTCTGAAAATGATCCTCTCGGGCATGAGCCAGATGCCGAAACTCGAAAAAATCATCGTGATGGACCGCGAGTACAGGAGCGAAGACCCCAGGGTCGTCGGGATGGGAGAGCTCGAGAAGCGTGGTGTCGAGTGGAAACAGACGAAAGAGAATTACGACGCTTTCATCGCCAGGAGAGACGGGGTCGCCCTCGACGACATCTATACCATACTCTACACCTCCGGAACGACCGGCCAGGGCAAGGGCGTGGTTCTTACCCATCACAACGCCTCGTCGAGGATGAACGGGGTGAACGAGTTCTTCAACTACTGCGGCATGGGGTTCAAGACCGAGTACACCACGCTCTGTTTCCTTCCGCTGGCGCATATTTTCGACAGGGGCTCCTGCCAGCTCGCCGCCATCTTCAACGGCTGCACCATATGCTACGCCGACGCGCCCGGCACCCTGATCGACGATCTGCAGAAGTACAATCCCCACTGGATAAACTGCGTCCCGAGGCTGTACGAAAAGATATACATCCAGCTGCAGCAGAAGATGGGCGAGAGCGGCCTGAAGCGAAAACTCTTCGACTGGGCCCTGGGCGTCGGAGAGCAGGTGTTCATGCAGCGGCATGACCCGGAGACCGACACCTACAACATGGGGCACGATTTCGACATCACGGGGAACCTTCCTCTCGGATTGAAAATAAAATACAAAATCGCCGACAGACTCTTCGCGAAGGTGCGGGCCCTGTTCGGGAAAAACTTCAAGCATTCATTTTCCGCCAGCGCGTCGATATCGCCGGAGCTCCTCAAGTTCTTCTATATCATCGGGATCAGGGTGAGCGAGGGCTACGGTTCGACAGAGAGCTTCAACGCCTGTTCGAACATGCCGCTCAAGGCGTGCAGGCCCGGTTCGGTCGGACTCGAGTCCAACGGAAGCAGGCTGCGCGTTTCTGAAATTGGCGAGCTCGAGATAAGCGGCGCCGGCGTGTTCAAGGAGTACTGGAACAAGCCGGAGGAGACCGCTTCATCCTTTACGGCCGACGGATGGTTCAAGACGGGCGACAAGGTGGAGGTCGACAGGTTCGGGTACTACAGAATCGTCGACCGGATCAAGGCTATCATCTGCCTTTCCAGCGGCAAGAACGTGGCGCCGGCGAAGATTGAATCGCTGTTCGCCACCAGCCCGTACATCGACCAGGTGTTCACGATCGGCGACGAGCGCGCGGTGATCTCCATGCTCTTCGTTCCGAACCTCACGTATTTCAAGGACAGGTTCGACCGCGAAGGCATCGAGTACGACAGGAGCGCGGTGGTCATCGACAACTCCGCCGGCGCTCCGATCGTGGTGAAGGTCGGACCGGACTTTATCGAAAAGGGCAATATACGGGGCCTTATCGCCGAGGAAATCGCCAGGGCCAACAGGGAGCTCGAGGGCTTCGAGCAGATAAAGCAGCACACCGTGCTCAACGAGCGGTTCACCGAGCAGAACGGCATGCTGACTCCGACGCAGAAGGTGAAAAAAAGGGTCGTTCTCGACGTATACGCCGCGGAGATCGAAAAGATGTACGGAAAACACTGAAAAGCAGCGGTTGCGTTACGGCCGAATCGGTGCGATCCCCGACACTACAATCCCCTCCCTCGAAGGAGGGGATTGCTTTATGTATTGGAAGATGCTGGAGTCCGTAAAGGAAAACGGCGCTGCCGCGGGCCGGCGGATGCTTGCACGCGCGGCGAAGGCGATACCTGAGGGAGGATTGTGCTGTATGGGGAATATCGGCATTCTGCTGTATGGTTATTCCAGGGCGCAGGCAGAACGGATAGCGGCGCGCATGGAGGAAGTACTCGGACGTGATGTGGCCCTGCTCGGCGCCTCGGGCGGGGAGGATAAAACGGTCGACTCGCTCCTCGAGATGGAAGGAACGGCACGCTTCGAGGAGCGGGAACTCCGGGTCCTCATGTTTCTCGGTTTCGATGATATCCTGATCGCGCGCGCCATGGACCACTTCCCACGGGAGGAGGATCTGCCGCGACCGATATTCTGCGGGCTTACCGAGGAAAACCAGCGCTGGGAATTTTCACATCTTCTCGAACACCTGCTCTATGAGCACCGGCGCTGGAGCGTAAAACAGGATGACAAATAACGGGGGAAGGCCGAAGAGGGTATGCGTATGATTTCCCCTGTGAAGCGGTATTACGACCGGGGAGTCCCGGGATACCGATGGATCGACGAATACCGCCGCTTCGAATGGAGGCGCTGTGCGCGGTTTCGGATGGAAGAACGGGGAGAGTATCACCCGGACTGGATGCCTCCCGAAGGCAGCCTCGACACGGGCCCGGAGAGCCGGCGGCGGACTGTCTGAAGTCAGTGTTACGCGCGCCAATCACGCTTTCGGGGAGGCCGGAAATGAATTGACATCGCCCGGAATGTTCGCACTATCGATACAGCGTGTCCGCCACGGACCCGAAGATGACCGCGGGAAACCGGGACACGGCGTGTTGATAAATGGAGATGGTGGCGGGTATGGGTACGGACAGAAAAACCACTCCGGCGGCAGTCGGCGGCAGGGTCGACCAGATCGGCATAGTGGTGCGCGATGCCGGCGAGGCAATGAGGCGCTATGCCGAGGCGCTCGGAGTCCGGCGCTGGTACAGGGCGAACGGATCGGAAAATCCGGAGGTGGTGTCGCGCGGGAAAGAGCTCGTGCTGGACATCGACATCTATCTCGGATACATGGGGCGTGTTCAGGTCGAACTGATCGAAAGCAGGGCCGGGTCGGGAGGCATCTACGCCGAACACCTTGAGGCGAAGGGCGAAGGGATACATCACGTCGGATTCTTCGTTTCGAACCTGGATAAAAAACTCGCCGCGCTCCGCGCCATCGGCATCGCCCCGGTGCAGAGCGGAGAAATCCGAAGCAGGGGAGGCGCGGTTACCCGCTACGCCTATTACGAAACCGGCGGTCCGGGAAACATCGTCGCGGAATTCATCGAAACGAAAATACTCGGCGTTCCCGTCGGCATGTCGAGTTTGATGATGAATATCGGCTGTCTCACCGGCGACGCGCAGAGGGTGCGGCTGTAGCGGCGGCGTGCCAGTTTTTACACAAGGAGGAATGATGAGCGCGCAGTTCATTAATACGGTGATGGCCATCGCGGCCGCGGCGATCGTGCTGTTCATCATCTACCATCTGGTGAAGGGTATTATCAAGCTCGCGGCAATCGTACTGCTGCTCATCCTGCTCTACGCGGGATACCTGTCGTACACCGGCCAGAAGATGCCGCAGAGCGGTGCCGAACTCATACAGCGCCTTTCCGACTGCGTCGAGGTGGCCAGGGAGAAGGGCGGGGACGTGCTGAAAACAATGCTGAGGATGGCCCCGGAAAGAGAGGGGAAATAGGAATACAATCTCAATAACAACGGAGACTTCACATGAGCACGGTATGGTATGGACTTGAGGACATGGTGGTGGTCGTAACCGGCGGAAGCCGCGGGATCGGGCTGGAGCTCGCCAGGGCGCTGGTAGCCCAGAAGGCGAGGGTGGTAATCTGCGGCCGCAAAAAAGAGGGACTCGACGCGGCCGTCACCGCCATCAATGGCGGGGACCGGGTGCTGGCCGTACAGGCTCATATAGCGAAAGAAGAGGACGTCAACGCGCTCTTCGACGCGGCGGTAAAAGCCTTCGGACGGGTGGATGTCCTGATCAACAACGTCGGCATGAACCTGCTCACCGGCTCTGTCGTGGACACCGAACCGGCGACCTGGACCAAGATCATCGAATCGAACCTCACCGGCACCTTCCTGTGCTCGCGGAAGGCGGCAATGATCATGCGTGGACAGAAGAGCGGACGTATCGTCAGCATTTCGTCGATCGCCGGGCGAAAGGCCGCCCCGGGTATGGGAATTTATGGAATCGCCAAGGCGGGAATAGAGATGCTCACCAGGGTGCTCGCCTTCGAGCTGGCGCAGTTCAACATACAGGTGAACGCGGTGGCCCCCTGTATGGTGAAGACCGATTTCAGCAAGCCGTTCTGGTCGAATGACGATCTCCGGGCGCAGATAGAGAAGGGAATTCCCATGGGACGGATCGCCGAGGTGGATGATGTTATCCATCCGGTTCTCTTCCTCTGCTCAAAGGGGGCCGAGTTCATTACCGGTCAGGTGCTGGTGGTCGACGGGGGATCCCTCGCCTGAGAAGGCGAAAAATAAGCAACTTTTACTTGCGTGAACTGTCGAAATGTACTAGTAGATAGCTGACTGAAGGGTGCGGGAGGGCGCCATGGAGGTTCAGGCTATAAGCGGTCCGGACATTGTTCCGCAGGGCTTTTCGACGCGCAGCGAAACGCCCGTTGCTCCCGCTCCCGCCGAAGAACGGCGGGAGGTACGGACGGAGGCCCGGGAAGAGAGCAGGGGGGCCGTTATCGATGCGTATGCGTAGGGTGGCGGAATGGCCATAACCAAGGCTGAAAAGTCCGTTTATAACGATTACATCAAAGACTTCAAAACACAGAAAGACGCATCGTATAAACGGCTCGGCGAACTCGAAAAGAAAAAGAAGGAAATGCCCCGGATCAAAGGCTACCTCGCGGTGGAGGCCGTGGTGGAGCTTTTGAAGATCATCATGCTGGACATCAGCATGAACGACGCCTCGTTCGAGATACTGAAAATCAAGAACGAGGCCGCGCTCAAGAACGCGCGGAAGGAATTCTTCTCCGTTCTGCAGAAGATGGAGGAGATACTGGGCGACCAGGTCGATCGTTCGCTAAAGGAGAACGAGGAATATCTTGCCGCCATCGACAGAATCAATCCGCAGCAGATGCTCAAGCTGATACAGCGTATCAATTACGTGCTTTCGACCCTCATCGACAGGATAGGTGAGACCTCAAAATGGAAGTGGTCTTTTGTGGACCTCCAGGCGCGGGTGGCGGCAATCGCCAAGAACAGCATTAATTTTTCGGATGTACAGAAATATCGCGATCCGCGCATGGAGTTTTACCGCGAACGCCAGCAGATGATGACCATATGCAAGCAGAGCCTGCGCGAAGCCGCCCAGCAGTTCAGGACCAAGTACGAGCAATCCACTAAAGTCCCCGGCGACATGCTCAAATCGATCGAATTTCTTTCGGTTCTGCGCCGTATTCATGTGCTTTTCGGCGAATCGGACGAGGCAACCAAACTCAAAACCGCAATTGACGCCATGCGCGCCAGACTTGAGGCCGACGAGAAGGAAAAGGAAAAAGAGAAAAAAAGCGGCAAAAAGTAGTACCCCGTATACCCGCCTTTTCATGATTTTATTTTTTTTAACTTGACGGACTGAAATAATTTTTGTACGTTATTAGCACTCAATCGTATAGAGTGCTAATAACGGTGGTGACATGAATACCGGTGAGAAAATAGACCGGCC
>JAGODA010000162.1 GCA_017998475.1 Spirochaetota bacterium
GGTTTTCAGCTGACCAGGTAATAGGCAAGCGCCGCAAGGGCCGCGGCGCAGGAAATGGTGAGAATCCAGGCCCATACGATCTGCCCGGCAACACCCCACCGCACGGCGGAGAGACGGCGGAGCGAGCCCACCCCCATGATCGATCCGGTGATTGTGTGCGTCGTGCTGACGGGCACGCCGAGCGCGGACGAAATGAAAAGGCTCACCGCCGCGCTCGATTCCGCGCAGAAACCGTCCACCGGCCTTAGCTTGGTGACCTTCTGGCCCATGGTCTTCACGATGCGCCATCCCCCGAAGAGCGTTCCCGCGGCGATCGCTGCGTGGCACGAAAGCACGACCCACAGCGGCACATGAAACGTATCCCCGAGCATGCCGGTGCTGTACAGCAGCACGGTGATGATGCCCATCGTCTTCTGCGCGTCGTTTCCTCCGTGCCCCAGGCTGTACAGCGCGGCCGAAAGGAGCTGCCCCTTTCGGAACAGGTGGTCCACCTGCATGGGCGCGTAATTCCTGAATCCCCGGTACACGGCCACGCCGATGAGCGTGCCGAGCAGCATCCCCATGACCGGCGAGATGAAGATGAACGCGACGGTTTTTCCGATTCCGGAGAGCACCAGCGACTCCCAGCCGGCCTTGACCATGGAGGCGCCTATCAGCCCGCCCATAAGGGCGTGCGACGAGCTTGTGGGGAGCCCGAAGTACCAGGTTATGATGTCCCAGGCGCACGCCCCGAAGAGTGTGCCGAATATTATTGCGGGATCGACCACTGAGGCGTCGACAATACCCTTCCCCACCGTGGTGGCCACGTGCAGCCCGAAGAAGAGAAAGGCGATGAAGTTGAAAAAAGCGGCCCAGATGACGGCGTAGCGCGGCGACAGCACGCGCGTCGAAACGATCGTAGCGATCGAATTGGCGGAATCGTGAAAGCCGTTGAGAAAATCGAAGAAGAGCGCCAGTGCGATGAGAAGGATCACCGTTGTCGTCATGGTCAGGCCTGCTTGACAAGGATGGTCTCGACGACGTTCGCCACATCCTCGCACTTGTCCAGCACCATTTCGGCGCCCTGGAACACCTCTTTCCATTTGATAAGGTAGATCGGATCCGTCGCCTCGTCGAAGAGCTTGCTTATAACGAAGTCGCGGAGCTGGTCCCCCGAGTTTTCCAGCCGGTTGACCTCTATGCAGTCGTCGAGTATGGCCGCCGGCTGCTTGCTGTCCCTGAGCCCCTTGACGGCCCGGGCGAGCACGGTCACCGACTTCTCGATGATGTCAGAAAACTGGATCATGTGCGGATTGACGCCCGAAAGACGGTACAGTCGCATCTGGTTGCAGATGGTGTGCATGATGTCGATAACGCTGTCAAACTCGTGCGCCAGGAGGTGGATGTCCTCGCGGTCGAACGGCGTGATGAAGGTCTTGTTGAGCTTGTTGATGATGTCGTGCGTGATGTCGTCGCCTTCATGCTCGATGTCGCGCATGCGCTGGACGGTCGCGTCGTCGAACGTGCCGGACTGCACGAGCTCCCTGAAATACGCGGCCGCCTTTATCGCGCAGTCGGCCTGCCGGTCGAAAAGTTCGAAGAATTCGAATTCGCGGGGAAGAAAACTGAATTTCATGCTGGTGCCTCCGAAGGCCCGAACGGAAGCCGGCGCTTACACCCGGCCTGTCGCGGAATACGCCCGACAACGAGAGGCACATATCACCCCCGCATGAATTTCCGCAATAATAAAATATACCGTTTCTTAATAAATATTTAACGGTACATTCACAAATATTTGTTGATTTATTTACATGCGTTCCGCGTACGCCGGTTTCCGGCGGGGCGGCGGCCCTCCCCTTTCGCCGCGAACGGCGTTACGCGTCAGAGGCTGCTTTTCATGCGCCTTCTGAACCTGTAGCGCGCTATGAGGCCGGCAAGGTTGAGCAGGAGGACGAGCATAATGAGGACGATCGCCGTACCATACTGTATATGCCGCGTCTCGTCGATGTAGAGACCCGCGGTGGCCATAACGAAGATGTGGTACGGCAGGGCCATCACCTCGCTGAAGATCGAGTGAGGCAGCGTCGGCGTGTAAAAGGCCGCGGCCGTGAACATGATGGGGGCCGTCTCCCCGGCCGCCCTTCCCAGCGAGAGCATAACTCCGGTGAGAATACCCGGAAGCGCGTTCGGCAGGACGATCTTGTAGATGGTCTGCCAGCGCGTGGCTCCCAGCGAGAGCGAGGCCTCGCGATATGTTTTCGGCACCGTAAGGAGGGCCTCCTCGGTCGAGCGAATGATAACCGGAAGGTTCAGTATGCCGAGGGTAAGCGAGCCGGCGAGAATCGAAACGCCGAACCCCAGGTATACAACGAAAAGGCCCAGGCCGAAGAGGCCGAACACCACCGATGGGACCCCGGCGAGATTGTTGATCCCCAGCCGTATGATCTTCACAACCCGGGGATTGCTGGCGTATTCGGAGAGATATATGGCGGTGATGATGCCGATGGGTATCGATATGACCGACGCCCCCAGCATGAGATAAAAGGTCCCCAGTATCGCCGGGAGTATCCCGCCTTCGCGCATCTCGTTCCGCGGCATTTCGGTGAGGAAATTGAGCGAAATCGCTGAAATACCTTCCTTGAAGATATACCCGAGCATGAGAACCAGGAATACCAGCACGGCGAACGAACACACTCGCATGATCCCGAACATCGCTTTTTCGACGATGTCCGCGTTGCGCCTGGAATGTGCACCGGCCCCGCGGGAGGCCGTTTCTTCACGAATCGATCGACCCGGCATGGCTACAGCTCCTTGAACTTGTATCGGTTGGACAGGTAATCGGCGATCAGGTTGAATACCATCGTAATAGCGAAAAGGATGATCGCGATCGCGAAAAGCGCGTAATAGTGGTCTCCGTGGAAGGCGGCCTCTGCCATCTCCGCCGCGATGTTGGCCGTAAGCGGCCGTATGGGATCGAAGATGGATTTCGGGATGATGCCCGCACCGCCGGCCACCATGAGAACCACCATAGTTTCGCCGATTACCCGGGATACGCCGAGTATGATGGCGGTCCAGATGCCGGAAAGCGAAGCCGGTACCGTGATATGGAATATCGTCTGCCAGCGGTTCGCTCCGAGGGCGTACGAGGCTTCCTTGAGGCTGGTGGGCACGGACGAAATGGCGTCCTCCGATATGCTCGCGATCGTCGGAACCGCCATGAAGGCGAGCATGAGCGCGGCGTTGATCATGTTGAGCCCGGTGTCTATGTCGAAGTGCTCCTGTAAAAACGGCGCGACGACGACCATGCCGAAAAACCCTATCACGACCGAGGGGATGGAGGCGATGATTTCCACAATCGGCTTGATGATCTCCTTGACCGCGGGGTGGGCCAGCTCGGCCAGGTATACCGCCACGGCCAGGCTGAGCGGCACCGCGATAACGCTGGCCAGCAGAGTCACGGCGAGCGAGGCGATGATAAGAGGCGCAACGCCGAACTGCGGGGGCGAGTATGTCGGGTACCAGCTCGTTCCGAACAGAAAATCCGCGACGCCCACCGTCCTGAATATGGGCAGCCCCTCGAGGATGAGGAAGAGCATTATAAGAAGCAGCAATACCAGGCAGCTCAGGCCGATCACGAAAAAAACCCTGCTGAGGATCGCGTCGTACAGAATACTGCCCGTGGGGAATACCGGTTTTTTCATTATAGCTTCAATTCCTCTCGCCCGGAATTATCGGCGCACACACCGGGATATCTGTCGGCGATCGGGACTCTGTAATCTCAGTCCCGGCCGCGTACCATCCTGACAACCGTGAGTAGTGAAGCTTCCGGATGTAAATATTTTGTGAAGAATTTATATACAAACCGTAAAAATGCCGTCCCTGTACAGCGGTACCTTCCGGGGGCTGAGTAACTGCGCATATCCACTTTCCGTCTGTCCGGAGACCCGACGGTGGGGATGACCACCGAAAATTATACTTGATTTCGGCATAAATGCAATTACATTCCCTTCGACGGGACACCTCGTTCCTTTCCGATCGTGCCCCGATTATCACAGGCTGATATCCCTGTATATCATGAAAAAATTTGCGGCGTTCGCCGGATGCGCGCTCATTCCCGTACAGCGTGCCGACTGCGGCACCCCTCGCGCCCATTTCCCGGCGACTTCATACGACTTCGACGCGAGGGAACGGCAGAGCGCCGTACCGCACGTATTCGAGCTGTTCAATACGGGGACCGCGCCGCTCGGTATCCGTAAAATTCATGCGGGATGAGGGCGCACCGGAATCCTTCTCTCATGGAAGGCGCTCCCGGCCGGCGGCCCGTGAGAAGTCGAGATAAGCCTCGATACCGGAGAGCGCTCCGGCACAATTGTGAAGCACATAACCGTATATACGAATGATCCTGAAAATCCGTCCATACAACGTACGATCAAGGCGACGCTCACCGGTCACCGCGGTCCTTCAGGGAAGGAATGATGAATAGACAGAGGATGACCCTCCCCGGTTTTCCGCTTCCGCTCGGTGTAAAGCCCGATAAAAACGGCACCCAGTTCTCCATATTCAGCAGACACGCGCTTTCGGTAAGCCTGGTGCTTTTCGAACCCGGAAACGGGTCCGCCGAGACGATCACGCTCGATCCGCAGATCAATCGGACGGGCGACATATGGCACATCTGGGTGGAGGGAATCGGCGAGGGCCAGGCATACGGCTACCGGATCGACGGCCCATACGAACCGAGAAAAGGCCACCGGTACAACCGGAACAAATTGTTGCTCGATCCCTACGCCCGCGCCGTGACCGGTAATTTCAAATGGGACCTTTCCGACGCCCGCGGCTACGATCCCGATTCGCCGCGGGCAGATCTGTCCTTTTCCGAAAGGGACAGCGCACCCGGAGCCCCGAAAAGCATCGTCGTTGACTCACAGTTCGACTGGTACGACCGCCAGCTCGGCACCCCGCTTCAGAACAGTGTAATCTACGAGCTCCACGTGAAGGGTTTCACCCATCACCCGTCGTCGGAGGTCTCCCATGGCGGCACTTTTAAAGGCCTTGCTGAGAAAATCCCCTATCTCAGGGATCTGGGTGTTACCGCCGTGGAGCTCATGCCTGTCCAGGAATTCGACGAGGACGAAAATGTCCTCGTCAATCCGCTCACGGGCGAAAAGCTGAAAAACTTCTGGGGATACAGCACGCTCTCCTTCTTCGCGCCGCGAGGACGATACTCGTCGGCCGGTTCCTCGGGCGAACAGTATTCCGAATTCAAGGAGATGGTGCGCGATTTCCACAACGCCGGCATAGAGGTCATTCTCGACATCGTATTCAACCACACGGCGGAGGGCGACCACCTCGGCCCGACCCTCTGTTTCCGGGGAATCGACAACTCGGTTTATTACATGCTCAAGGAGGACCGCCGCCTGTACCAGAATTTCTCGGGATGCGGCAACACCTTCAACTGCAATCATCCGCTGGTGCGCGATTTCATCCTCGACTGCCTCCGCTACTGGGTTATCGAGATGCACGTCGACGGCTTCCGCTTCGACCTCGCGTCAATACTGGGCCGTGACCAGGAGGGGAATATTCTCACCAACCCCCCGCTCGTGGAGCGCATCGCCGAGGACCCCATTCTAAGGAACGCGAAGATAATAGCCGAGGCCTGGGACGCCGGCGGCGCCTACCAGGTGGGGGATTTCCCCGGCAGATGGGCCGAGTGGAACGGCAAGTTCCGTGATGACGTCCGCCGATTCTGGCGTGGTGACGCCGGCGCTCTCGGCGATTTCGCCACGCGCCTTACAGGCAGCTCGGATTTATACTGGGACAAGGACAGCCCTCTTCACAGCATCAATTTCGTGACATGCCACGACGGCTTTACGCTCAACGACCTGTACACCTACACCGAAAAGCGCAATATCGAAAACGGCGAAGACAACCGCGACGGCGAGAACCACAATCTTGGCTGGAACTGCGGCCACGAGGGGCCCGGCGCGCCGCCGGAAGTGGAAAGAATCCGTGTCCGCATGATAAAGAACATGCTCGCCACCCTGTTCGTCTCGCAGGGAGTGCCGATGCTCCTCGCCGGGGACGAGTTCAGGAGGACCCAGCGGGGCAATAACAACGCCTACTGCCAGGACAACGATATTTCCTGGATTGACTGGGGATTGTTAAAGAGCCACCGGGATATTCACCGCTTCTGTAAAGGAATGATCTCTTTTCGCAACGACCACATCATCCTCCGAAAGAAGGGCTTTTTTACCGGAACGACGCTGGACGGCTTCACTTCCCCGGATATCGAATGGTTCTCACCCGACGGTGAGACACCCGAATGGAACGGAGAGAGTCGTATGATCGCGTGCGTCATCAGCGGCGACTACGCCGTATGCAGAAACGGCAGGCCCGACAACGACATCTACATGGCGTTCAACCCGACCACAGCCGACAGTCTCTTCACCGTCCCCGACTCCCCCTCTGGCCGACCGTGGAGTGTTGCCGTCAATACCGCCGGAGAACCCCCTGACGACATTCCCGACAGAGGGCGGGAACCCGGGCTCAAGGGCCATACGATTACGGTCGAGGCTCATTCCATGGTCATTTTAACGGCATGAGCTTTTTACGGGTCATATTTGTCCGGCTATCTGTCGAAAAACTATAACAGGGCGGGGTGGTATCATCATGCGCCTGTCCGTTCAGCCTAACGGACACTGGTGGGGCATATAGTTCTTGCCGCCACACCGCGCGAACGGTATTATTGAACCATGAATACCATTCTTATCATTATTCTCCTCGTAATACTCTTCATCCTCGCCTGGGCGCTGTTCGGCTCGGAGGAGAAAGCGGTAAAAAGCGACGCCAGGGAGGCCAAACCCGAGGCATTGCTTCGACGGAGGGCCTCCGACAGGGAAATCGAGGAAAAATTTCCCGACCATCAGACGCAACCTCAACGACGAAAGAGCGATCTCGAATCCCTGGAGCATCTTAAGGATGTCTCCGACGAATTCAAGCTTCCATATCTTACGGATGAGATAATATCCGAAACCTCCCGTTTCCGCGTGTACCGGCGAACCCTCATCAACGCGGAAATCTATGCCAAAAAGGGCGACTTCGCCACGGCGACATCCCTGTACGAGGGGGTCATTTCACGCATTAACGATCTCGAAACCAATCACAAAATCGAGGCGAACGTCGAATACCTCCGCCGGTATCGCGAGTACCTGAACGCCCGCCGCAAGAAGGAAGAGCTTATCGAATCGGCGTCTCCCAGAAGGCCGAGGGAGCTCAAAGTGAGCCTCGACGGCCCGCTCACCCTTCCGGAC
>JAGODA010000163.1 GCA_017998475.1 Spirochaetota bacterium
TCGGTCGATTTCCTCAAGGCGGACCGGGTGCTCATACTCTTCCTTTTCGACGACGACTTCAAGAACAAGGTGTTCGACAAACAGTATTTCGAGGAGCGGCTGTACCAGCTCGTGGACGCGCAGAAGCGCTGAGATGCGTTCCGGCGCGCGATAAAACAGAGGGGATCGGGTCATGTTCGAGGGTGTGTATACGGCGCTCGTTACGCCGTTTCGGGACGACAGAATAGATTACGCGGCGCTCGAGGGGATAATCGAGGCGCAGGTAAAGGGCGGCGTGGACGGCGTGGTCCCCGTGGGGACCACGGGCGAATCGCCCACGCTCTCGTTCGAGGAGCACAAGGAATACATACAGCGCGTCGTCGCGCTCGTCAACAAACGGATCAGGGTGATCGCGGGCACCGGTTCCAATTCAACGCGCGAGGCGGTGCACCTTTCGACCGCCGCCCAGGAATACGGGGTGGACGGGGTGCTCCTGGTAAATCCCTACTACAACAAGCCGCCGCAGCGCGGGCTCATCGCCCATTTCGAGACGATCGCGAAGTCCATCACCGTGCCGGCCATACTCTACAACATCCCCGGGCGCACGGGGATCAACTTCCTGCCCGAGAGCATACTCGAGCTTCTGGACCGCGCGCCCAACATCGTGGCCATCAAGGAGGCCACCGGCGACATCGCGCAGATGATGCGCGTCATCGAGCTCTGCGGCGACCGCCTCACGCTGTTGTCGGGCGACGACAATCTTCTGCTGCCCGTGCTTTCGATAGGCGGGAAGGGCGTCATATCGGTGCTCTCCAACGTGCTGCCCGCCGATATGAAGAAGATCGTTGCCCTGTATAATGGGGGAAAGATCGACGAGTCCAGAAAGCTCTTCTATAAGATACTGCCGCTCTGCCGCGCCATGTTCTACGAGACCAATCCCATACCGGTAAAGGCGGCCATGGAGATGATGGGACGCTGCGGCGGCGACCTCCGCCTGCCCCTGGTCCGCCTCTCCGACGATAACCGCGCAAAGCTGCGCCAGGCGCTCATCGAGTACGGGGTGAAGCTGTGAAGGCCGGGATCTGCGGGGTGTCGGGCAGGATGGGGATCGCCGTTATGGGCGTCCTCATGGAACGGGGCCACAGCGTGGCCGCCGCCTTCGACGCCCCCTCCGCGCCCGCCACGGGAAAGGACGTGGGGACGCTCCTGCGCGGCGGCGACATCGGCGTGACCGTTGCCCCTATAAACGAGGCCGACCTCTCGCGCGCCGAGGGAATCGTCGACTTCTCGGCGCCGGGGGCGACCATGCAGCTCCTTCCGCTGGCCGTGGAGCTCGGGAGACCCCTTGTGGTGGGGACCACCGGTCTCTCGCAGGAGCAGCGCCGCCGCATCGAGGAGGCCGCGCGCTCCATTCCCCTTCTGATGTCGCCCAACATGTCCGTGGGCGTCAACCTGCTCTTCCGGCTCACCGAGATGGCCGCGCGCGTGCTCGGGGAGGGGTACGACGTGGAGGTCTTCGAGGCGCACCATCGCTTCAAGAAGGACGCGCCGTCGGGGACGGCCAAGCGCCTCATCGAGGTGGTAAAGGGGTCCTCGGGTCACCTGGCCGCCGCGGACGAGGCGTACGACCGCAGCGGTATAATCGGCGAGCGGACGTCGAGGGAGATCGGCGTGCAGGTGCTGCGCGGCGGCGACATAGTGGGCGAGCACACGGTCTACTTCGTCGGGATGGGCGAGCGCGTCGAGCTCACGCACCGCGCCCAGAGCCGCGACAACCTGGCGCGCGGGGCCGTGCTGGCCCTGGAATACATCGCCGGCAAAAAGCCGGGCCTCTACTCGATGTTCGACGTACTGGGGATATAAAAAGATGGAAGAGAAGCGGGAGGAAGGAAAGGGCGAACTGAAGGAGTTTCGGGAAAACCCCTACGATCCCGAAGCCAGAAAGCCCGAGGACGTCGTGCGCATCTTCTACATGAACAACGTCCCCATCGTCCCCGTCGTCTCGCACCGCGGCATACTTCTCGGAATACTCCGCAAGGACGACGTGGTGGCCGAGCTCAGCGACATCGAGCGCGCCTCCCGAAGCTCCATCGACACCTTCATAACGGGCCTGGCGCGCAAGATGCCCCTCGACGAGGTGCTCACCTACGTTACGAAAACCCGGGAGTTCGTCACCATCAACCTCTTCGGCGAGATACAGGGCACATGGTCGCGCCTGCAGCTTCTGGCGGCCTGCGAATCCCCGCGAGGCGCCGAATCCATGGCCGCCGACGCGGCGCAGGACCGCGAGAAGCAGGCCATGGAGTGGATGATCTACCTCATACTGGAGCACCTGCCGCGGGCGCTCTACGCGCTGAACGAGCGCGGGAGCACCATCTTCTACAACAGCCACTTCGAGGAGCTCTTCGAGGCGGCCCTCAAGCGCGAGGTGGACACGGCCTTCGTGGAGAAGACGCTTGCCGACGCCGAAAAGAACGAGGTCCACACGCGCGACGACGGAAGCAACGAGCCCTATTTCTACAACAAGGATATGCGCCTTTATTACGAGAAGATACCGATGACGAGCGCCGGCCGGAGCGTCGGCTATCTCATCTACTGCGGCCGGGATCTCAACGCGCCGGCCGCCGGAAAGGCGGCGCGCGGAGGGAAGAAACAGACCCTGGCCGAGCGGCTGGAAACGACCGAGCGCGCCGCGATCGTCGGCGCCTTCGAAAAGTGCGGCGGCGACGCCGCGAAGGCGGCCGGAGAGCTCGGGATTTCACGCGCCGCGCTCTCCGCGCGCATGAAAAAGCTGGGCATTGAGACCGGGGCGGGCAAGGCGCGCCGGCCCAAAAAGTGAATATTTTTGTTGACGAAAATCCGCCCCGGACTATATTGTACGTAGAGAAGGGCAGTTACCAGTAACCTCCTTGCCTCACGGTCGTATAAAAAGCGTTTGATCTTTCAACCGGTGCGATGGCGGCGCGAGTCGTCGTAGCGGCGGAGTGCCCGACAGGTGCGGAATACCGGACGAAACCGTTTAATTTACAGCGCAGATTCGGCGAAAGCTCATCCTGAGAAGAAACACAATCTTCTATAAATTGGCGAATCGAGCAGTACGGCACTGAGCAGGCGTGCCTTCCCGCCGTAGGCAGTATGCAGAGCGGCATTACCATCGACATTCCAGAGTGACAGAACACGTGAGACTTTATAACAGCAAAGGTGATTTATGGCACGAGTAAACGGGACTTCGAGGCCTGAGGGCAGGTATTCCGCCGGCTCCGACGACGATCGACGAAACGGCTCCGCGTCGGCGCGGCCCGCCGGAGAAAACGGCGGCGATTCCGCCGCCCCCGCGGCCCCCAAGCGCAATCTCCAGCCCGAAAACAGGCTGGATCTCTCCGACCTGAAATCCAAGACCATCAACGAGCTCCTGGCCCTTTCCAAACAGATGGGGGTGGAGGGCGTATCCGGCCTGAAGAAGCAGGACATGATCTTCGAGCTTCTGAAGGCCCAGACCGAGCGCAACGGCCTCATCTTTTCGAGCGGCGTGCTCGAAATACTGAGCGACGGCTACGGTTTCCTGCGTTCCCCGAACTACAACTATCTTCCCGGACCCGACGACATCTACGTGTCCCCGTCGCAGATACGGCTTTTCGGGCTGCGCACCGGCGACACCGTCACCGGGCAGATACGCCCGCCCAAGGACAACGAGCGGTTCTTCGCGCTGCTCAGGGTGGAGGCCGTGAACTTCGAGGACCCGGACCGGCTTCAGAGCCGCACGCTCTTCGACAACCTCACGCCGCTCTATCCGATGGAGCGCATCGTGATGGAGACGGCATCGGACAACGTCGACATGCGCATCGTCAACATCATGACACCCTTCGGCAAGGGACAGCGTGCGCTGATCGTCGCGCCTCCCAGGACCGGTAAAACCGTATTGCTCCAGAAGATCGCCAACTCCATCACCACCAATCATCCCGAGATATTCCTCATAGTGCTGCTCATCGACGAGCGCCCGGAGGAGGTCACCGACATGCAGCGCACGGTGAACGGCGAGGTGATATCCTCAACCTTCGACGAGCCGGCGTCGCGCCACGTACAGGTAACGGAGATGGTGCTCGAAAAGGCCAAGCGGCTCGTGGAGCACAAGAAGGACGTCGTCATCCTGCTCGATTCCATCACGCGCCTGGCGCGCGCCTACAACCAGGTGGTTCCGACCAGCGGCAAGATCCTCTCGGGCGGCGTGGATTCCAACGCCCTGCACAAGCCCAAGCGATTCTTCGGCGCGGCGCGCAATATCGAGGAGGGGGGAAGCCTCACGATACTCGCCACGGCGCTCATCGACACCGGAAGCCGCATGGACGAGGTCATCTTCGAGGAGTTCAAGGGCACCGGCAACTCCGAGCTGCACCTGGACCGCAAGCTCTCCGACCGGCGCATATTCCCGGCCATCGACATCAACAAATCCGGAACGCGCAAAGAGGAATTACTGCTTGACGAGGAAGAGCTCAACAAGCTATGGATACTGCGCAAAGTCATCTCGGCGATGAGCCCCACCGAGGCCATGGAGCTTCTGGTTGAGAAGATGAAGGCCACGAAGAACAACAAAGCGTTCTTCAAGGCGATGAATACATGATGAGGAGACCGTAATGAAGCCGAACATTCATCCCGAATATAAGGAAACCGTCATAAAGTGCGCGTGCGGCAACGAGATCAAGACCCGCTCGACCGTTAAGGACCTCCGCGTGGAAATATGCTCCGCCTGCCATCCCTTTTATACGAAGCAGCACAAGATTGTGGACAGCACCGGCCGCGTGGATAAGTTCAAGAAGAAATACAATATAAAATAGTTTGATCGTAGCGCAGCCTGATTAAAAGGAACCACCTGTGTAAATTGTATACGCAGGTGGTTTTGTTGTGTGTAATATTTATACTAATGTGCGCTTTTCTCCAGTAGAGAAGGGGGCCTGCTGATGGAAAGGTTCTTGGGCGGCTGATATATCGGGTCTTCCTCGGAGTATAATCCTGCCTTTAATGCGCGTTACTCCAATATTTAATCGGGAAAAGGCTTCAAATCATCGGTTTTTAGCGGCTGAACAGGCCTGTTTTCCGTAATATGTTCGGTTTCTTGTAAGTCATGAATCAACAGACTTAAATTTTTATTAATATTCAGTGTCTCTACGCTCTGGTACGGATTGTGCTTATTAATAGGCAGCATCCCTTATGACAGGAGGGTCCCATGAGAGCGTACGAAGGCTATGACGAAATCTGCATCAACCAGTATTTCCACGCCATCAACGCGGTGAAGCTGCTCACTCCCGAGGAGGAAGTGGAGCTCGCCATGGCGAAATGCGCCGGCGACGAGCGTGCCAAGGAGCACCTCATCAACGCGAACCTGCGCCTGGTGGTGAAGATCGCGAAGAACTACACCAGCCTGGAGCCCTCTCTCATAGACCTGGTACAGGAGGGGAACCTCGGCCTCATCCGCGCCGCCGAGAAGTTCGATTATAAGATGGGATGCAGGTTTTCCACCTACGCGTCCTACTGGATCAAGCACTATATCACCCGCTTCATCGCCAAGCGGAGCCGTACGATCCGCATCCCCATCCGGAAAGGGGACCTCTTCAAGAAGATCAAGCGGGCGCAGGAGTCGCTGACCAACGACCTGGGCAAGGAGCCGTCCACCCGGGAAATCGCCGACCTCCTGGGGGTCGACGAGAACACGGTGGTCGACATCTTCGAGGTATTCCAGCCGACGGTGTCGCTCGAGCACCCGCTCAACGACGACGAGTTCAACCTCTACGAGGTCGTAAGCGACGAGAAGTACCAGTCGCCCGACACGGGTGTCTACCGCAGGGAGCTTCGCGAGGAGCTTGAAGAGGCCATGTCCACCCTGATGGAGAACGAGAAGAAGATTCTGCGCATGCGCTTCGGCTTCGATGACGAGCGGCCGGTCACGCTGAAGGAGGTGGGGGCCGAGTTCGGCATCTCCGCCGAGACGGTGCGCCAGATCGAGTCGAGGGCCATGAAGAAAATAAAAAAGAAATTCGCGCACCTCGAGAATTACCTGATGTAACGGGTCTCATAAGCCAGTCTATACCCCATTCCCATTTTCAGGAGGATCCCCATCCTCCTTTTTTGTTTTTTCACGGCGACTTGTCGTTGACACAAATGGGTATGCGCGTGAATATTTATTATAATATAACAATAAGGATAATGCGTGCGGCCCCGGGCCGCGCGCGCCACCGGAGGAGTATGCCCGCACCGAGCTCACAGCGCCGACAGGGCGGTCCCGGCGGCCGGAAGGCGGCATGACGGTCGAGTCGGACGCGTTCGATCTGGGGACCCTGCTTGTCCCCGTGGAGGGCAGGGCCGGAGCCACCGCGCGGGTCGAGGCCCTTATAGCCGAGATGTCCCACCCCAATATCGACTGGAAGCATGTGGTGGCGGGAATACGCTCCTATCTGTTCGACCACATCCACGATCTCGCGCCCCACGCCGATTCGGTACTGCCCATACTTTTCCACTATCTGCGCGAGGCGACCGCGCGCAGGAAGGGTTCGACGTTACGCGCCGGGGAGACCTTTTTCGACCGCTATCAGTTCGTGCTCGCGTCTATCGCGGAGGGCCGCGATGAGCTCCTTCCCCTGGAGGCCCGTTTCCGCGACTTCGCCCCGGACTACCTGGAGCTCATGCTCCGAGAGAGCGCGGACGGCTTCTATTTCGAGGGGGTCAACGAGCGGGTCCGCCGCGCGGGAGAGGCGCTCGCCGCCCGCCTCGACGGCAGCGCGGGAATTCTGGAGCGCATTAACGATCTGCTCATCGGGCAGCTCGAGCTGCACGCGGAGCGTTCGGTCTCCGCGGCGGACGACGAGATCGCGCGGCTTCGCGACGCGCTCGGCCGTTCTGATGACACCGGGGAGATATTTTCACTCCTTGAGACGGTATCGGACCGCCGCAAGCGGGAGGACGTCGAGGCGGCCGCGGGTGGAGGGGCGGCGGACGCCGCCGCTCGCTTCGCGCGCATCGAGAATCTGTGCGACTTTTCGCGAAACACCCGGACCTGGGAGCGCATCTGCGTGCTGGCGCGCTCTCCTGTGGAGCGCGGCGCGATCGCCGACGACGATGCCGTGCTCGCGCTTCTCGGATTCCTCATCCGCAAGGCGCAGGAGGGCGACGACCGCGACCTCCAGCTCTTCATGTCGAGGAGCGTCGCCTCGGTCTGCGGGGCGCTGGACGCCTCGGGCCGGGGCTCGCTCCTTAAAAGCGTCGTCGACATGGTGATGCCGCTGTTGCTGCGGGAGGTCGAAACCG
>JAGODA010000164.1 GCA_017998475.1 Spirochaetota bacterium
ACGCGCTCGCCGAAATGTGCGATCTGCCCGAAGACGAGGTGATCGGCAAGACGGATTTCGATATCTGGCCGGGGGAACTGGCGGTCAAATTCAGGGCAGACGACGAGGAGGTCGTACGGTCGGGGCGTAAAATACGCGTCGAGGAGAAGATCGCCGGTCGCGCCGGCGCGGAGACCTGGATAGAGACGATCAAGATGCCGATACGCGACGAGCGCGGCGAGGTATACGGTATCGTCGGGATAGCGCGCGACATCATGGAACGCAGGCAGGCGGAGGCCGCGTTGCGCGAGAGCGAGGAGCGCTTCAGGTCCATTTTCGAGCAGAGCATCGTGGGCATAGTGACGACCGTTCACGGGAGCCATTTCATCATGAGCGCGAACCAGGCATTTCGCGAGATGCTGGGGTATTCGGAAAGCGAGATCCGGTCCCTCCGTTTCGAGGACATCACGCATCCCGACGATCTCGGCGCCGAGCTCGAGCTCATCACCCAGACGTTGAGCGGAAAGCTGAGCGGGTACAGCCTCGAAAAACGCTACCTGGCCAGGGACGGCGGAGTCGTCTGGGGGCGGGTGACCGCTTCGCACGTGTATGACGGGGACGGCCGGCCGTTGTTCGCCGTGGCGATCGTGGAGGATGTCACCGACCGCAAACGCGCCGAGGAGGCGCTGCGCGAAAGCGAACAGACCCTGCGCACTCTCATCAACGCCAATCCCGAGGCGCTGTTCCTGATCGACACGAAGGGCACCATCATCGCCTCGAACGAGTCGCTGTCGAAATACCTGGGCAGCAATCCGGATGTGCTCGCCGGTTCGTGCGTGTACAACTTTCTGCCCGCGGCGACGGCGGAGCTTTTCAGGAAACGGATAGAGGAGGCCCTGCGCATCGCGCGGCCCGTGCGCTTCGAACACCGGGAGTCCGGATCGTTTTATAACGACTACGTGTATCCCATCGTAGACCGCGACGGCACGCTCTCGCGCCTTGCGGTATTCATCACCGATGTTACGGAGCACCGGAGGGCGGCCGAGGAGATCAAGCGGCTTTCCCGGGAGATTATGACCTCCCAGGAAAAGGAGAGGCAGAAGGTGGCGCGCGATCTGCACGACGGCGTGGGCCAGACCATCATAGCCGCGAAGCTCAATTTCAGCGCGTTCCAGAAGGACCGCAGGAAATACCGGGAGCGTTTCGACATGGGCCTGCAGTTTATCGACAAGGCGAGCCAGGAGCTGCGGGAGGTCTATACGGGGCTGTATCCCTCCATATTAAGCGACCTCGGCCTCGAGGCGGCGGTCCGGTGGTACGCGAAGAACTATCTGGAGGCAAGCGGCATCGTGACTAGCCAGAACCTCGAGGTGGGAAAGCTGCCCCACGATCTGGAGGTAAACCTCTACCGGATAGTTCAGGAGATATTTTCCAATATCATTCGGCATTCCGGGGCGGGCCGGGTCGGTATCGAGCTTTCGCGTCCGGGAACCGGCAGGGCGATTGTGCTGGCCGTGGAGGACGACGGTTCAGGTTTCGACGCCGAACGCCTGGACGAGGTGAACAAAGGATTCGGTCTGTCGAACCTCCGCCAGCGCGCCGAGGCGCTCGGCGGGGAGGTGGGAATAAGCTCCCGGCCCGGCCGGGGTACGAGAATAGCGGTGTGGATTCCGCTGGGAGGGGGCAATGAATAAAACGAGGATCTTTCTCGCCGACGACCACGCCATTCTTCGCGAGGGACTCCGTTATATTCTTGGCAGCGTGCCCGGGTACGAAGTGACGGGCGAGTCCGGTGACGGGCGCGAGGCGCTCGGAATGATCGAAAAGCTCAAGCCGGACATCGCCATCATCGACATCTCCATGCCGGGTATGACGGGGATCGAGATATCCCGCCAGATCAAAAAATACGTTCCGGAGACCCGCGTCATCATCCTCTCGCGCCACGACAACGAGGAATACGTCAGCGAGCTCTTAAGGCTGGGGGTCAACGGCTATGTTCTTAAAGATAACGCCGGCGACGACCTGCTGCGCGCCGTCGCCGAGGTCGCGAAGGGAAACATCTACCTCAGCCCGCGCATCACGCGCAAAATCGTGACCGATTACATCGCGCCGGGGCCGCGGGAGGGCGCGGGAAGGCAGGATTCACAGTTCACCGCGCTGTCGATACGGGAACGCGAAATCCTGAAGCTCGTAGCCGAGGGGCGCTCGAACGCCGAGATCGCCTCCACACTCTGGATTTCCGACAAGACCGTCAAGGTGCACCGGTCGAACATCATGAAGAAACTCGACATCCACAAGGTGGCGGATCTGGTTAAATACGCGGTCAAAAACGGGCTTGTCGAGCCCTGATATCCCACCGTTATGTCTCTAATTCTTTTGTCCTAGTCCCTCTATACCTTCAGCCGCGCGGGTATAGTCGTTTCACCCCTGAACAATACACCCCTCCTCTAATGAGTTTACGCACCCCGTCGTATTGTTTTTCGACACGGACGGAGTATCGTACTATCAGGGAAGGGTCGGTGCACGTGCCCTTTCGAATATCGCGAGGAGCGGGAAGGCGGTTCCCGAACGGTGTGATGCCCGATACACGTACCGAGAAAGTCCTCATAGTCGAGCCGAACGACGATCTGCGGAAGACCCTGGTGGCCACCCTCGCGGAGTTTTTCGAGCGGGACCACATTTTCGTGAGCGAGAACGGGGTCAACGCGCTGTGGCAGGCGACGGACATCTTCCCGGACTACGTCATCATGAATTACAACCAGATGAACGTGCAGCCGGACGAGCTGCTTCGCCGCCTGAAGTCCTCGCTCGGCACGTTCCACGGCATCATTCTCTATTCCTCCGAGTCCGAGGAATACGAGAAGGAGCTCCGGCACAAGCTTTCGCGGGGTGGGCAGTTCGAGGGAATCATCGCGGTAAACATGGACGATCTCATCGACAGGGTCCAGCGTATGTTCAGCGAAAGAAGCGGCAGGGGCGCGGCGGAAGAGTGAATCGCGCGGCATATTACCATTTATACGAGGTGGGAACATGAGCAAGACCATACTGATCATCGACGATTCCGAGAGCGTGCGGCAGCTCCTGGCGTTCTCGCTGAAGGAGAGCGGATACGAGGTCGTCGAGGCGGACAACGGCAGGACCGCCCTCTCGAAACTCTCCGGCGCAAAGATCAATCTGATAATCTGCGACGTGAACATGCCCGAGATGGACGGCATCGCCTTCGTAAAGGCGCTGAAAAACGACGAGACCTACGCGGCGTACAAGTTCACGCCGGTCATCATGCTCACCACGGAATCGGGCGAGGACAAGAAGGCCGAGGGGAAGGAGGCGGGCGTTAAGGCCTGGATGGTAAAGCCCTTTACTCCGGACCGCCTGCTTTCGGCGGTGCAGAAGCTGATGGCCTGAATACATGGCGGGAGAGTGCGGCTATGGATGACAAGGTGAAGATAAAGGCGGGCAGGAAAAAGAACAATCATATCTCCGTCAGCATTCAGGGAGAGGCGGGCATTTACGCGGTTGCGCGCCTGCGCGAGGAGCTGTTGAAGCATATGAAGGCGGTACAGTCGATGGAAATCGATCTCTCGGAGGTAAGCGAGATGGACACCGCCGGGTTTCAGCTGTTCGTGGCGCTCAAACGAGAGGCCGTGAAAAGCGGCAAGACTCTCTCGCTTGTCGGGCACAGCCCGGCGGTGCTCAGGGTGTTCGACCTTTACGGCGCTATAGGATTTTTCGGCGACAGGATCAAGGTCCCCGCCTCCCAGCGGGGCAATTACGCGTTCAGATACGGGCTCAAAACGAGGAAACAGGCATAGGTGCGGGAGATGGCCTTCACGTATTTCTTCAGGGACATGCACGTTCTGGATCTGGCGGTGCGCCATCTGGTGCCATACGCCTCGGGGCGGAGCAGGGTGCGGATCTGGGATGCCGGCTGCGCCATGGGTCCGGAGCCCTATTCGCTGGCCATTATGCTTGCCGAAAGCATGGGCCGTTTCGGCTTCAGGAACGTCTCGATTATCGCGAGCGATATAGACGAGAGCGGCGGCTTCGACAAAATCATCGCCGAGGGAGTGTATCCCGAAGAGCCGCTCTCGCGCATACCTGAGGACATCTTTAAAAAGTATTTTCAGCCGAACGGACGCCCCGGTTTTTTCCGGATCGACGAGAACATCAAGAAATCGGTCAGCTTCATGCGGCACGACCTGCTCTCGCTCAAGCCGATAGGCGACGATTTCAGTCTTATCATCTGCAAAAACGTGCTTCTTCATTTCCAGCCGGCCGAGCGCGTGGAGGTCATACGGATGTTCCATCGCTCGCTCGCACACGACGGCCTGTTCGTGACCGAACAGACACAGAAGATGCCGGAGGAGGCCGCGCACCTGTTCGAGCAGGTGGTGTCCGACGGGCAGGTACACCGGAAGGTGGAGGGCGGGCGATGAAGGTCATCAGGCTGAAAAGCAATCCGGAGCTCTATTCGTGCAACGCCTACCTTGTGCTGGGCTCCTGGAATACGCTGGCCGACGTGAACACGCTTGTGGACATAGGACAGGACGGATTCGTGATCGCGGAGATCGAGTCGATATCCACCGGTGTCGGGAAAAGGCCTGTGGAGCAGGTGGTGCTCACTCACTCCCACTTCGACCACGCGGCGGGCCTGGGGGCCGTCAAACGGCGCTTCGATCCGATCGTGCGGGCGTTCGGAAAAGTCGAGGGAGCGGGAAGTCCGCTCGCGAACGGCGAGATCATCCGCATGGGTGACGCGGATTTCGAGGTGATACACGTGCCGGGGCATTCGAACGATTCGATATTTCTGTATTCGGAATCAGAGAGGGTGCTGTTCAGCGGAGACAGCCCCGTCAATATACAGTCCTCCGACGGAACGTATTCCGCGGAGTTTGTCGCGGTTATGGAGCGCGTCTGCTCGCTTCCGGTCGAGACCATCTACTCGGGGCACGACGATCCTATTTCGGCCGGCGCGCGGTCGATACTGCTCCGATCGCTCGAGAACATCCGTCGAAGTGCCGGTCGCCGCGCGTATCGCAGCGCCTGACAGGGAGAAGGAGGGGGAAATGTTGAAGTTCAACAGGATGAGGCTGCAGACCAGAATACTCGTGTCCGTGGGCGGGGTTGTGCTCGCGGCATTCGTCATTACAATCGGTATCGTAACCGTGCGGACTTCCGACTTCGCGAAGGAGTCGGCATTCAGGTATGCGGAATCCATAGCACACGACAGGGGCAACGCGATCAAGGCCGAGATGGAGGTCGCCATGGACGCGGCACGGACCATGGCGCAGGTCTTCGAGACGATGGCCGCCGGGGGAGCGGCCGGCCGCGACCAGATCAATGTGATCCTGAGGGGCATACTCGAAAAGAACCCGGAATTCCTCGGCGTGTGGACGTGCTGGGAGCCCAACGCCCTGGACGGGAATGACCGCGTGTTCGCGCTTACGCCGGGGCACGACCGTACCGGGCGCTTCATTCCCTATTGGAACCGGGGAGCGGGAAGGATTCAGCTCGAACCGCTGGTCGATTACGAGAAGCCGGGGCCCGGTGACTATTACCTGCTCGCCAGAAACAGCGGACAGGAGGTGGTGCTCGATCCGTACAGTTACGAAGTGGCCGGCAAGAGTACGATGATAACCAGCGTCGCCGTGCCGATCCGCATGGGACAGCGCGTGGTCGGGGTTGCGGGGATCGATATCGCGCTCGACAGGTTCCAGGAGGTTATCGCGAAAATCAAACCATTCGAGACGGGTTACGCATTCCTTATCGGTAACAACGGCCGGTACATCGCGCACGGGGGAAAGAAGGAGAACGTCGGCAAGAATTTCTTCGAGCTTAACAAGGCCGACGACGCGAAATACGGCCTGCGCGATCGCGTTTCCAAAAACGAGGTTTTCACCATGCAGAAGAAATCGCTGGCCACGGGCGAGACCTCGCATTTTGTCGGCGTTCCCATATTCATCGGCAAGGCGCAGAAGGCCTGGTCGTTCATTATTTCCATCTCGATGGAAAGGGTCCTCGCCGAGGCGCAAAGCATTCGCAACTACGCCATATTCATCGGCATCCTGGCGCTCGGGCTTGTGCTTGCCATGATCTATTTCGTGTCACTCGGAATCAACGGGGTGATACGCACCATGCTCGTCGAAATCAAACGCCTGACTGACGCGGCTGTGGGAGGAAAGCTCGATACGCGCGCCGACCCGGAAAAGATCAACTTCGAGTTCCGGCCCATCGTCGAGGGGGTCAACGCCACGCTCGACGCGCTTATCGGCCCGCTGAACGTCGCGGCGGAGTATGTGGACCGTATCTCAAGAGGCGACGTTCCGTCGAAGATAACGGATTCGTACAACGGAGACTTCAACGAGATCAAGAACAACATCAATATGCTCATTGAAAATTTCAACACGGTGGTCTCCGAGATCAAATATATGGACGAACAGCACAGGGCGGGCGAGGTGGACTATTTCCTCGATACGTCGAAATTCGCCGGCGTCTACCATGTGATGACTCAGGGATTTGTCGATACCACCCGGTTTCATGTGGAAGCCATTCTGACCATGCTCGACCTTGCGAAGTCCTACGCGGAGGGCGATTTCGAGCAGGTGCTTAAAAAGTTTCCAGGAAAGGCCGCCATAGCCAACGAGCGGTTTGACCTGTTGAGGAACAACCTGCTCAGCGTGATCAATGAAATGCGCATAATGTACGAGGGCCAGAGGGCCGGGGATATCGAGGCCCTCATTCCCGCGGAAAAATTCACAGGGGCCTTCCGCCAGGTGGCGGAAGGCGTGAACGACGCGGTCAAACTGCATATCGACAATATTCTCGAGATCCTCGGCATTCTGGGAAGCTACGCGGAGGGAGACTTTACGCCCGTGCTGAAGCCCCTTCCGGGGAAACAGGTGATAGCGAATGAGAGAATGGACCAGCTGCGCAATTCCATGAACGAGGTGACGGACCTCTCCGAATCGATTGCGGGCGGTAATTTAAATGTCAATGTCAGGGTGCGCTCCGAGCGCGACCGTCTCATGCAGGCCTTGAGTAAAATGGTGGACGGCCTTACCAGGATAGTCGTCGAGGTAAAGGAGGCCTCCGACAGCGTGGCCTCCAGCGCGAACGAGTTTCAGTCGACGGCGCAGCAGATGTCCAGCGGCGCGACCGAGCAGGCGGCCGCGGCGGAGGAGGTCTCCTCGAGCATGGAGGAGATGAGCGCGA
>JAGODA010000165.1 GCA_017998475.1 Spirochaetota bacterium
GTGTATAAGTGACGAATGAAAGCTTAACGGCGGGGGAACCCGCCGTTAAGCTTTTCGGCGCGAGCTGTTCGTCGAATCGGCTCTCTATTTCTCCACGAGTATTCCGTTAAGAAATGTTCCCGTGAGCTCGGTTCCATCAGGGTATGACATTATACCGTTCCCGTGCATGGTGCCGTCCCTGAAATCGCCCGTATATTTCCTGCCATCCGGCCAGACGATGGTCCCCTTGCCGTTGAATTCGTTCTTCTTGAAGTCCCCGGTATATTTCGCCCCGTCAGCCTGAAGGAGTTCCCCTTTACCTTCCATCATATTTTCCTTTAACGTTCCCGTGTACTTTCTTCCATCAGGCCAGACAAGTACTCCCGTCCCATCGAGTTTTCCGTATTTGTATTCTCCCGAATAGGAGCGCCCGTCCGGCCACGTGTACTTCCCTTTTCCATGGAGAACGCTCTTGACGAAATCACCCTCATACCGCGCCCCATCCGGAAATACGTACACGCCTTTTCCGTTCGCGCAGTCACCGCTGATACAACCGGTTTTCTTCTGCATCGACTCGCAGCCCGAAAAAACGAATGAAACGATCGCCAGCACTACAAGTAACTTTCTCACGAAATCCTCCTCTGTTGTAAACCCGCACGAAGGTCCTTACTTCTTTGTTCGTATGGCGCACGCGGAGATCGAGCGTCAGTACCATCCCCGTCCGGCCGCCGACGGGCCGAGGATCACCATACGGGCGGGAAGCAATTAATTTCCGGCTCTCATTGTACATAACTGCAACTCCATCATCAACCATAAAACGAACAGAATGGGCCGCACCTTCCTTAAAATCTCCTTGACATGATGGCGCTCCGCCTATGGCATCATGACAACATTTTAAAAGGAGCCGGCATCAAATCAATGAACATCGCACATACAAACGGAGCGAGAACCTCCATCAACCGTCTCAGACCGTTCGTTTTCTCGATTATAGCGGCGGCATCTTTCGTTCTCTGCACGGCGCAGCAGCCCGGCGACGCGCGCGATCGCTCCGCATCGATAGAAATTCCGCGGATGATAGACGCGCGTTTTAACGAAACCGCGCTGTTTCTCGCGGGAAAGGAAATACCGTCAGGCTCCTCGCTGCATGCCTATGGCCAGGGCAGGGAATACCGGGCGTACGGCAAACGCATAGACGCCAGCTGGAGCCGCCTGCAGACCTCTAATTTAAAGAAGATAGAGACATGGCGCGAGAAATATCTCCCGGGAAAATACACCGACACCGTATTCTATCCCTTCAGCGGCCCGGACATTCTCAACGCGCTCGCCTTCTTTCCCGACGGTACCGAGTACATCATGTTCGGGCTCGAATCCCCGGGCCGTATACCCGACCCCCACACCCAGCCGCCGGCGCGCCTGAACGCGGGGCTGTCCGGCCTGAGCGTCGCGCTCGACAATGTGCTCAACGTCAACTACTTCAAGACCGTACGCATGGAGAAGGAAGTAAGCACCGATTCCTTCAACAGCATAATCAGCGTCATCCTGTTCTTCCTTTCCCGCAGCGACTACGAGGTGGTTAACGTCCGGCATGTCTGGATAACGGAAGAGAGCACTCTTACCGACACGGCCCCGGCCCGGAAGGGCGGAAAATCGATTTCCGGCGCCGAGATACTGTTCAGGAAGGATCCATCATCCCCCTTAAAAAGGGTTCGTTATTTCCAGCTCAACGTGATAGACAATTCTCTGAAAACCTACACCAATTTCATCCCGTACCTCGAAACCTACGGCCGATACACGACTATCCTCAAGTCGGCTTCGTATTTAATGCACAACGAAGACAAGTTCACGAAGATACGCGCGCTCGTACTCGGACACAGCGATTTCCTGCTTCAGGACGACTCGGGCGCGGCCTTGCGGTATTTCCCGACCGATACCTGGAAGCTGACATTTCACGGAACGTACAGCAAACCGGTACCGCTTTTCGCCCACCGGTACCAGGCGGATCTGAACGAGATGATAAAGAAGCATTCAACCGGTCCGCTTCCCTTCAGTTACGGGTACAATTTCAAGGAAAACGAGTCTAATCTGATGTTCGCAGAACGCATCAGGAAGGATCAGAAATGATGCAGTGGCCCGCCGCCGGCTTCGGATATAAGACACGCGTGCGCCTCTTCGCGCCCGTACTGTGCGCCGTCCTGCTCCTTCAGGCCGGTGCGTGCGCCGAAGGCAAACCGGCCGGCGGGCGGCCGCTTCCCGCGGGACTTTCGACTATAGCCGTGCCCGCTTCCACCGATCCCTCGGTGACATCGACCGTTCCCGTGGACGTATTCGTTCCGCCCGGGGGCAGGCCCGCGGGTGATGTGCTTGTGCTTCCCGGATGGAATTTTTCACGGACTGAATGGCACACAAAAACGACCATACTCCTTCTTGCCCGCGAACGCGGGCTCCGCATGGCCTTCCCCGATATGCTGAAAAGTCTGTACGAATCGAGATACTTTCCCGAAACGCGTATGAAGTGGGGTCCCGTTCCCGGTGGTGAGTGGATAAGGACCGTATTCATCCCGACAATGCGCACATATGGCTTTTTTAAAGAGGGAGGAGCGAATTATCTCCTTGGCCTCTCAACCGGTGGGCGCGGGGTGGCGCTGGTTAGTCTCGATAATCCCGGTCTCTTCAGGGCCGGGGCCGCTCTTTCGGGCGATTTCAACCAGAGCGCCATGAAACGCGACCGCCTGATGGCCGCGGTGTACGGCCCCCATGATGGTTTCGCCGATCGCTGGGCAACCGTAGACAATCCGTCATATCGCATATCCGAATGGAAGATGCCGATATACCTTGGCCACGGTAAAAAGGACCCGGTAGTCCCGTTTGAACAGACCCACGCGCTTTACAAGGCCCTTGTTGCGGCCCACCCCGGAGTTCCCGTCGTCCTCAGCGCTCCCGAAAAGGCGGGACACGATTTCGCCTACTGGCAATCGGAACTCGAGCCCGCTTTCAATTTCATGCTGTCAGTCCGCTGACCTGCCGACGCCGGCCAGCTTTTTCCATCCATAGAATACCGGCACGCCGAGAACGAGCACTCCGATCGCGAAGAGCGAGGTAGTCGTCCAGTTCAGAAGCGCGGCGGTCATCATCGCCACTGAAAGGCCGATATACACGAGCGGCACGAGCGGATACAGCGGTACCCGGTACGGACGACGCAGATCCGGCTCCCGCCGACGAAGCACCATGAGGCCGATCACGGTGAGAACCGGAAACACATTCAACGCGAATCCCATGTAAATGACAAGCGTCATGGCACTTCCGGTGAATATATACAACACCGCGAAGGCCATCTGGATACAGATGGCCAGCGCCGGCGTTTCAAAGCGCGGATGGACCCTCGAAAGAGACCTGAATATCAATCCGTCCCTGGCCATCGCGTAATATACGCGGGGCCCCACCATCATCTGCACTGAAACGGCCGATAACAGTATCACGGCAATCCCGAGGGTGAAGAACCCGCTCACCCGCGGACCGAACAGCGCCGCGGCCGCGATCGCGCCGATCTCGTCCTTCCCGGCAATGGCTTCTCCCGGTGCCGCAAGGAGGAATACCATATTGAGCAGCAAATAGAAAACCGTCGTAAGCAGTGTGCCGTAGAACAGGATGCGGGGCAGGTTCCTTTCAGGATTCTTCACCTCCCCCGCGATATATGAGGCCCCGTTCCAACCGGAGTACGCGAACATCACGATGAGGAGGGCCAGCCCGGTTACCGGCAGACCGGGACCCGCACCGGATTCACCATAGCGCTGCACAAGCCTCCCGGCGCTCTCCCAGTCCGCCATCGCGAAACCGAATCCTATAAGTGAGATGACCAGGATTATTTTAAGAAGGGTGAGGAAATTCTGGAAATACCCTCCCCTGCGTACACCGATGATATGCAGCGCTCCGAAGAAGAACACCAGGCACGCGGCTATCCCTTTCTGTATCCATATTCCCGAAATTACGCCTTCCGCTCCCGCCGCGGTCTGCAGAAAACTGTTCACGTACTGTACGAGAAGCAGCGAGCTGGCGGCGACCGGCGCGGAAAAGCCCACGACCAGCGACACCCATCCCGTGAGAAAGGCCGGCAGTAATCCAAAGATTTTCTTCAGATAAACATATTCTCCACCCACATCCGGCCATGTGGTTGAGAGTTCGGCATAACAGAGGGAGCCTGTAAGGGCGATCAGGCCTCCCACTCCCCACAAAATAAGCACCAGCAGCGCGTCGCCGGTCATTCCGAGCACGTTCCCGGTCGTCATGAAAATACCCGTTCCGATCATGTCGGCGACGATGATGAGAACGCCGGTGAATAAACCGAGCTGTCGTTTCAGTTCCATGGATGCCAACCCGTCCCCTGTTATATCCCGCGATATTCCTGAATAGCCCAACCGATCGGCATTAACCGCTCAGGCGTAGACCTTATGGCTGGACCGGAACATGCATAATTATCGACCGGCGGCTCCTGTCAAGGCATTGTTGCAATCGCTCACTGTATACTACGGGTGCGAGTCCTTACCGTCTCCATAAATAGATTCGTTACACTGGGCTTTTTACCACTCGGGCGCAAAGCCGTTTCGCTCCGGTGGATATTCACGTCTTATCTGATTCTGGATTTCGGTTTTTTAACAATAATATAACAAATGCTAATCTATTTTCGTTAAATAGACTTGATTATTTACGCTCTTATGCTATTTTCAATGTATAGTAAAACCAGGAGGGACGCCATGGGCAGGTACAACCAGCTTCTGATCGAGTTCATGACACACAAGGGACTCCGAATGGAAGAAATTATAGATATAAAGAAAGAGTCGTATTTCAACTCCGAAGATCAGAAGGAAATCGAAGGATGGAGAGACGATGAAGCTAGGGAAATCTGGCTTCAGATAAAGAAAAACGTCCACACCAGCGCACCCACAGGTCTGCGCCGGGAGGTATGCCCCTTCTGCCATAAGGCCGGCCTCATCCAGTATAAAAAGCCGTTCTGCGAAACCTGCGGATACGGAGTAAGGCACGGAATATGCGGCAAGAAGGATGTCCCCAACGATTATCTCAGAATAATCGACGCGTTCAACGAAATGGGGATGGTATGCGGAAGGTTTTTCAACAGCGATTACTACGAGAACCTTTTAAGCCATCTCGAAAAGGAGAGCTCTCACGAAGTCACGGCCTGAATCGACCGGATAGCCTCTCAATACCGGAGCGCCCCCGGAGCGCGGACGAGCTTCAATCGATACGCTGCATGAACCAGTCCGAAATTTCCTCGTACGGCCTGATGCCTTCCGGTGTTTCGGCCGAGTCGATCTTGCATCCCAGAAAGCCCACGCCAGGCGCGTAATAATAATATGTTACCGCGACATATTGCAGATCATCGCCGGCCTTAACCCTCGTCTCTTCCTTTACAACCACCGCGCTTCGATATTCAGCGGCGTCCGTGGATATCGTAGCGTCAGTGGCGATTATCTCCCTGCGCCTCTCGACACCTTCCGGCGCGGATATCCATCGCGTACCCCTTGCGACCGGCCCTTTGATGAGAAGATCCCCCTTCATGGTCGCCCGTCCCGCATCGTCACGCGTCTCCACGGAAACCGTAACCGAATCTTTCGTATATTCCACCATAAACGGTGTGCTTCTATCGAGGTCCGGTCGGCCCGGTACACTCTCCCTGCGGAGGCCGCTGGCTCTTCCGGGCCGTGCCTCGGTAATCTCGTACTCGAGCAGTCGCACATTTTTACCTATGGCGATCGTCCATTTAGCGCCCGGATTCGCCGGATAATACCGCGCTATGCCTGTGCTGAAGTAATCTTTCGGAATCCCTTTTTCATCTTCGGCGCCCGCGTCCCTGATAAGCCTGATTACCGGGAGGCCCGCGTAAAGACCGACCGGCGAATACACGAGATGAAGGGATTTTTTACTTCTTATAAGAGATGAAACACGTGGAACCGAATCGTCCGGTAGTATCAAATACAGTGCGTATTTTCTACTGGTTATCACCGCTTTAACCATCCGCATACCCGGACCGGTTATCCGCCTTACCGCCGGAACGGATTTCACTATTACGCGGGGATAAATGACGCCGCTGAACCTTTCGCCCTTCAGGAAGTCGCTGTCATTAAGCAGCATCCTGTATGTAAGGCGGGGATAATCCGCGCCGGCGAACGCTTCCGAACGTCCTTCGGCATCACCCCGGGGCCGGGCGGCGCCCGCGGTCATGGCGGCCATAATGACGGTTGCCATGCATCCGCTCAAAAATGCGGCCTTCGCGGCTGTCACTCTTCTCATGCGGTATCGCTCGTTAATAATACCCGGGACCCCGTACCGATCGCTTACGGAACTCCCGCAGGTTTCATAAATCTTATTATATCATCGGAATTATTCACGCAAGCATTAAACATTGCGCACCGATATCGCGGGGAACGGCTGAAAAACAAAGTCCCCTCCCTGAAGTAGCCTCGTACGGAGGCAGGGAGGGGACTGACGTAATTCTTACGGAAATAATGCTTCAGGCGCCCGGCATCGTAATGAAGAAGCCCTGCGGATCGACTTCATGCCTCAGGATCTCCAGGATCTCCGGCGATGGCACCTCCGTAACCGGTATCTCTCCTTCCGGCCTGAGAAGTTCAAAGCCAGAGGCGAGCTGCGCGAGGTCCGCGGATACTCCCGGGTGCAGGGTCTTGATCCGCATCCTTTTGGTAGCCGGATCGAAATCATATACACCGGCGGTCGACACGACCGCGACGGGCCCCTTGCCGAGGATGCCGAGGTCGGTACGGCTCACCCCGTCGACCATGTGCCCGGTCGTCGTAATGAAATCACATTTCTGGACGAATTTCTGCGGGCTCTGAATTCCCACGAAAACAAGCTTCTCGCACAGCGATCCGACGTCGTTGTTTCCGCCGGAGCCGGTCAGACGGACCTTGGGATTGAGGAAGCTGTCCCCGATCATCGTTGTATTCGCGTTGCCGTACATGTCCAGCTGGGCGAACCCCAGGAAACCGGTGTCAACAAGACCGCACGCCGCCTGGCCGAACGAATAGGCCATCTCCATAATCATCGGTGACTTGCGATAGGTCTCGGGCCCCCCGACCGACCACGGCATACCGCCCGCGATGGGGTCCTGTCCGCCGGATTCATATACGAAGGTTATATGGGGCGCATGGGTCTTCTT
>JAGODA010000166.1 GCA_017998475.1 Spirochaetota bacterium
CATCGTATCGTTCTTTGTCGGAGTGGGGCACGCGGCCGCACACATCATCCCGGTCTCGATGCTTATCACCAACTGGTTCAATAAGAAGCGCGGTCTTGCGATGGGAGTGGTCTTCACGGCCTCGGGGCTGGGGGGATTGTTCTTCAGCCCGGTCGCGAATCATATAATCACAGAATACGGATGGAGAAACGGGTATCTCGCGCTTGGTTTGCTGATCGGAGTCTTCTGCGTGCCGTGCGCATTCTTCGTCATGCGGAAATCGCCGGCGGAGGTCGGCGAGCTTCCCGACGGAGCGAAAGCCGACGCGTCCGCCACTGCGGTCGTCGAGGAGAAAGGATTCAGCGTGGGGCAGGCGGTGAAGTCGCCGGTATTCTGGCTCCTTGTGGTGATGATCTTCCTTATAGACGCTCAGGCCATGGGGATACAGCAGCACCTTCCGGCCTATCTCACCGACCGGGGACGGAGTGCGTCGTTCGCGGCGAACCTTCTCGGTTTTTATCTTGGTATGATAGCGGTGGGGAAGATCATACTGGGATATGTCTCGGACCACTTTGGCAGCGGTACGGGCTTCGCGATATTCACCTGCATTCTCGGCGGCAGTCTGATGTTTCTGTTCAACACCGAAGAGTTATGGAGTCTCGCGCTCTTCGCCATCGCCTTCGGTTTCGGGAACGCGGTCATAACCGTTTCGCTCCCGCTCATGACGGCCGCCTGTTTCGGTATGAAGAACTTCGGAGTGATCTTCGGTCTTCTGACGATTGCGAATGCACTGGGCGCAGCCGTCGGAACTCCGGGGGTGGGATATCTCTACGATACCACCGGTTCATACAATACGGCCATCTGGATATCGGTCGTCATCACCTTCGTGGCGCTCGCGGCGGGGGTGCTCGCCATGCGGCTCTCGTCCCGAGCTATGGCGGGGACACAGGCATGATTCGAACTGATTACTTTATTTCGACCGGAGGACAATGAGGATGAAACGATCAATGATCGCCCTGCTGTTGACGGCCGTTATGTTGCCCACATTCGGAGGCGAGATTTTTGCGGCCCCTCCGAAACAGGAATACCGTCATGTGGTGGCGCTCGGGGCCGACCGATCATGGAGCGAGGGCGATGACAGCCTGGGTCCGATCATCGCGTATTATTATTTCAAAGAGGACTTCGACAACCCGTACCTCTACGCGCAGTTTACGCTTACGACCACCGATACATTCCTCAAATGCGGCTGGCGCGATGATACTGTCGATCTCGGGGTCCAGCCAATGCTTCAACATTTCTGGTACGGCGGTTATTCAGCTTACGACAGGGGTGATTCTGACGAAACACGGCGCTTTTACGGCAACAGCGCCGGCGGTATCGCCTATATCAGGCTTTCACCGGTGGACTTCTTCTCGACCACCGTGGCTTATCGCGGTACCTATCACTTCTACGCCGACATGGCGGACACCGAAATCGACCTTCCCGACGGGCACTGGCAGAACATGGGAAGCGTCGAGCTCGCGCTCAACACGGTGAAGGAGAAAAACCTCGGGCGGATCAAGCACGGATTGCTGGCAAAGGCACGCTACGAGCACGCGCGCAGGATCGGCTACGGCACCTTCGAAGACACCGCCGCCGTCGAGGATTCAAGTGAGGACGTCGCCAATAAACTGTATTTCACTCTGGGGGCCTATTACAACATGCCCGGTGATATTACACTGCTTGTCGACGTGGCGGGCGGCGCGCACTACGGCGTGGACCGCAACAACGCGGAGAAAATCGGCTATTTCTGCGCTGACCATGCCGTGGTGCCCGGCTATTACGCGGCCGAGTTTTATCATGATCGTTACGTGGTCGCCGGCGCGAGGATCGGTTTTCCGATAGAACCGTGGGACACGAGGATTCAGCCCGGCTATTATGTACTCTACATGCCCGAGCACAACCAGGTGGTTGGTGTGCAGGACTATCCGCGCACCACATACCGTGGCGCCTCTCTGGAGATCAGCACGAAGCTGGGTAATGTGCTTCCATTCTTCATCGATTACGGTTATGGAATCGACGCCGACCGCAAGGGGAAAAAGGGTAACCACGAGTTTCGGATTCTGGTGGTCGCGGCATTCGGAAAGAACGAAGGGGTTGAAGAGCGTAATTGAAGCTTTTGAGAGACAATGGGGGTTGCATATGCGACCCCCATTGAATGGAACCACGCGGCATCCAGTTGAAATTCATTCCTCCGTAACCGTCACAAGGTTGTCGGCGCGGAACATTGATTCAGGTGAAATCACCTTCTCGTCCAGCGGCACGCGCGCGCCGTAGCGCCTGCGCATGATGCCTTTTACATACGGGTGCGACAGGTCGAAGTCGCGCAGGCGCTCGAGCCTGCCCACTCGCACGCCGAGAGCGCGCTCGTAGATCTTCCAGATCAGCTCGGTGCAGTAGATGCGCTCGTCGCTCCAGCCGAAGTAGATGTCGTAGTCCCTTCCGAGGAAGGCCGCGCCGGTTCTCCTCATCCTGTCCACCGCCTCTTCCGTGAGGAGACTGTCGGCGTTTACGAGCCGCTTCACCACGTAATGCCCGCCGACGCCCCGGGCGATAAACGCGTCGAGCCCGGTTATCCGCACTGGCTGTACGGCCTCGAGCACCCTGAGCCTGCCGTTGTAGGCGAAGACGATCCCCGCGTGTGTGTAGCGCGAGCGTGTGGCGAGCCTGATCGCCCTGGCCTGGTCGGAGGAGGTCTCCTGGAAGATAATGTCGCCCTCGCGCAACAGTTTTTCATCGAGGGTATACGCCGGCGTCGCGACGAATACGAGGATACATGCTGTCAGCATTCTGAACATGACGGCCTCCGATTATACCATCATCATTGTTCGCCTCGGGGTCCGTCAAGGCCGTTTTATTGAAGAATCGGGAGGTTCTCCACGCGGGGGTGGGGGCCGCATATATGCGTCCCCCATTCCCGCAGAGGATTTCATCAGGCCTTTTCTATCTCCTCATCCTCCACCTCGTCCCACCCGGTGAACATCGCCTTGATGTGAGAGGTCGGCGTGTGGCCGGTGGTGGTCATGTAGACGTGGATGATGGTGAAAGCGATAAGCGCAAAGGCGCCGAGCGTGTGGATGACGGCGATCCAGCGCACCGTTTTGAGCGTCATGCCGCCATGCGCCACGTAGTAGTAGATGATCCCCGTCGAGACCATGATCGGCACGATGGCGACCTTGTAGCCGACGTAGGTGAGCCGCTGAAGCGGATTGAGCTTGACCTTCTCGGACTTGCTGACGGGCCTTTTCTCGTTGCGGAAGATGCCGGAGACGTAATACAGCAGCATCTCCCGCAATTTGTCGGTGGTGGGCACGTACTGCCGCCATTCGCCGGTGGTAAAGTGCCAGAAGATGGCGAAGGCGATCAGCACGATGAGGCTCCAGCCCGCGTGGTTGTGCAGCACCACCGCGCGCTCGAATCCGAATACGCGGTACGAGCCGTGCACCTCGAAACCGGTGAAGGCCAGAAAGAAAATGAGGAGGGCCTGGGCCCAGTGCCAGAAGCGCTCGAAGCGCTTGTACATGTATACTTTGCGTGTCATGAGCGGGCCTCCCTGTCATCGTTTTTCTTCGCAATAAGGTAGCGCCTTCCGCCGTGATAGGCCACTCCCGCGAAGCAACCGGCGATCATGAGCCAGCCGAGAATGTCGAGCACCAGGCTGCGGTCGCGGCCGGGAATCCAGCAGGCCTCGAGTCCGGTCAGCCGGCTCGCGCGCGAGTGACAGTCGTTGCATTCAAGGGCCTTTTTACCCGGCGTCACCAGGTGGGTGAGAGGCCAGTACATCTCGGTCTCTATCCAGTCGTACTTCCCGCTGTACGGAACGCCCGCGGCCTTCATGCCCATTTCGGCCGATTTCCCCCAGTCCCAGTCGCTCCAGTAGGCTCCGCTGCCTTTCGGGCCGAAGAGCTTGGGTACGATGAGGGTCTTATTCTCCGGATCGTACATCTGCCTGCCGCGCATCACCTTGAACGGCCATATCTTCGCTCCCGGTTCGCCGCATTCGCCGGATATCCGGTTGAGGTTGACCGGGGTTTTCGCCGGGTCGATGGTATCGCCCACCAGCACGTGGTCGACCCTGCCGTTGAACCAGAAATATTCCGGCGCGGCGTCTTTTACCAGGCGGAACTCGCCCTTCTTGCCGTCGTACACGGGGTCGCCGTCGGCGTCTTTGATAACCTTGGGCTTGCCCTCATCGTTCTTCTGCCCGGCTTTGGACCAGTCCCACCACACCTTGGTCTTGTAGGTGGTGGAGTAATTTTTTATATGACAGGTCTGGCAGGCGATGCGGTCAATATGCTTGTCGAGCACCCGGTGGATAAAGGTGTCCCTGGGCTCCTCCCGCTTATATAACCTGTTCTTGAAGATGTCGTAGGTACGGTCGGGATGGTCCTCCACGAAGAGGGTTTGCGTGTGCGGACGGCGCGTGTGACAGCGCTCGCAGCTAAGCCGGTCCTTGTTCTCAACCGAGACCGAAAAGAGCTGGCCCTTTATGTCATGTTTGTCCGAAACGTGGCAGTCCACGCACGACATGTCGCCGCCGTCCTTCGACATGTGCACGTCGATATCCTTGGGCGGGGCCATCAGCGACTTGTCCAGCGCCCCATGCTTGACGGCGTTCCCGCCGCCGCCGTAAAAGTGGCAGCTGCCGCAGTTGCGCCGCTGGGGCTTGCCGACGCTCTGCGCCACGCGCGCGTAGTCGGGGCGTTTATAGAGCTTCTTGTTCTCGGGGAACACCTTGTCCATCTCGGCCGGGTAGCCGGCTCCGGTGGGGAACTTCTCGTAGGTGCCCGTCTGCTCGTGACATACCAGGCAGTCGATCTTGTTTTGATTTGTGAAATCGAACGAGCCGTCCTTCCATCCGTAACCGATATGACAGCTCGTACAGCGCGGTTCGTTCGAAACGAGAGCGATGCAGAAGTTGTTGATGATGTTTTTCTTCCCCACCTCTACCGAGGTGCCTTCCCTGCCGGGCAGCTTGTCGGTCGCGCGAGACCACAGCCAGTGGTTGGTGCTCATTATCTGGGTCGCGGCCGTGTTGTGGCAGCGCAGGCAGGTCGCCGTTACCTCCTCGGGCGTCTGGAAGAAACGCTGCAGCTCGGGAAACTTCGAGTGGTCGGCGGTCCCCGCCGCGAGGCCCGCCGACAGGGCGAGCGATACGGCGAGAACCAGCGTACATACGCCGATGGTCCTTCGCATAGATACCTCCATATCTGACGTCCAGTGATCCCGGGCCTTCCCGGGTGTGTTATATATGTCCGTGCCGCCGGGCGGCCGCCGTAATCAGCGGCCGGTGACCGGAAAACCTGCCTTCTTCCACGCCTCCATGCCGCCCTCCATGGCATAGACGCGCGTAAAGCCGCGCCGCTCGAGCTCGTCGGCGGCCTTTTCCGTCTTGAGTCCCATGCCGCAGTACAGGATGATCGCGGCGTTCCTGTCGATGCGCTCCGTATCGCGTGTGAAGGTCTTCGGATGGTATTCGGCGTTCATGGCGCCTTTAATGTGCCCGTCGACGAACTTTTTCGGGTCGCGGATGTCGACGACGATCACATCGCCCGATTCGATCATCGCGCGCGCCCGTTCGGGGGAGACGGTCTCCACGCGCGAGCAGGCGGAGAAGGCGAAAAGGGCGAGGGCGATGATGAGGCCCTTGCTACGCATCGGCGAATACCTCGCTCCTGGACCTCAGGGTCTCCATGATTCCCTCGCGTATCAGCCTGCACCCGGCGACAAACTTTTCGCTCGTTATCCGGTAGAATACCTGCTGGCCCTCTTTGCGCTCGGCGACCGCGTGCTGGTCCTTGAGCACCCGGAGGTGCTGGGACGCGTTGGGTACCGAAATGCCCAGGCGCTCGGCGATTGCGCCGACCGGATGTTCGCCCTCCTGCAGCATCCACATGATGCGAAGGCGCTTTTCGTTTGCCAGCACCGAACAGAAATCGGCATGTATCTTGAATATCTCCGAATCGAGCCGGGTCATGTCGTCGAGTAGTGCGTTGTGTGCCATGGCGTTCTTCCGTTTAGTTGTGGGTGTACGCGGACCTGGCCGCGCGTTGAAGTCGATTCGTACTTGCGTAATTATGCAAGTAGTAAGATATACAGAACATGTACTGTGTTGTGTGTCAATAATTTTTTAAATGTGGCGGACCTGTGTCGTATAAAGGGCTTAAGCGCTCTGTGATGTCGCCAGAATCAGTTCTCCCGGGCGCGCCGGCTCTGTTACATGGGGGGCCTATCGGTGGAGCTCCGGGTTGTTGAGGGCGGTCGCAGCAAAAATCAATCCGCATATCCGATCCGACGTCTCCGAATTATATGAAGGACTGTCGGAGTCCGGGCACATTCCTTGAGCCTGAAGAAGCCGTCCTTCCCGCGGGTCACCATTATCGGGCGGGAGAAGGCCCTCAGGCCTTAAGCGCGAAGCGCACAACCACCTCGGTTCCCGCGCCGCCATTAATACCGATGGTCCCTCCCAGCTGGTCCTCCGCGAGCATGCGCACCAGGCTCCAGCCGAGCGATGGGGTTGAGCGCAGGTCCAGTCCCTCCGGAATTCCGACGCCGTTATCGCATACAGCGCACTCCACGCGTTCGTCTCCGGCGCACCGGAGCGAAACGCGGATCTCGCGGCCCGGCGTATCCGCGGGGAAGGCGTGCTTGTAGGCGTTCGAAAGGAGCTCGCTGACGATGAGTCCGCAGGGTACCGCCTGCGTTACTTCGAGCTCGACAGGATCGACGCTTATCCTGAGCGCCGGTGAAGGCGAGTGCCTGCCATAGAGGTGTCGTATCTCGCCGGCAAGGTCGCGCACGTACTCGCCGAAGTCGATGCGGGCCAGGTTGTCGGAGCGGTACAGCTTCTCGTGCACCAGGGACATGGAGCGGATGCGCCCCTCGCAGTCCAGGAACATCGCGCGCGCGTCGCCGTCCGCAATCTGGCGCGACTGCAGATGGAGCAGGCTCACCACCACCTGGAAGTTGTTCTTCACACGGTGGTGGACCTCTTTAAGGAGCGTCTCCTTCTCGCGAAGCGATACCGAAAGCGCCTCCTCCGTCCGGCGTGAGTGCGCTATCTCCTCGGAAGCCTTCTCGAGGGCGCCGGTGTTGATGGCGTATATCC
>JAGODA010000167.1 GCA_017998475.1 Spirochaetota bacterium
GAGCCATGTAAGCACGAGCATCCAGATAAGTCCCACGACCATGAGTATCGCGAAAGGAGCGGCATAATTGAGCACGACCCGAAGATTGAGCGACGCGATGGCCGAGGCCACCAGGATATCGAGCGCGAGTCCCTGAATTCGCTCGAAACTCTGACGGTCGAGCAGGCGGTCGATCTTGAATGCTGAAGAAAACGCCTGAACGGCGATACCTCCCAGCATGGCAAGCGGGAAGAGAGGGAAGCTTTTCAATATGGGATGCAGCCCGCGTATGCCGTTGTACACCAGCCAGCCGAGAAGAATGCTGATTCCGACAAAACCCATGTGGAAGGCAAGCGGTTCGATCGCGTTCATCGAGACCGTCGAGGTCCCTATCGAACGACGGTTCTTTTCGTCAAGTATGCCCGAAAGCACGTCGCGCGGGATGGCTCCGGGGTTCTTGATAAGGAGCGCATGCCCTCGCCGTGCCGCGATATTCACCAGGAGCATGCCGAAGATTACGGAGCATGTTATACCCACCGTGGCCGACATGAGCCCCAGATCGCATCCATCCGGAAATCCCAGCGAATCGAATACCTCGCACATGCCGGATGCCGTACCATGGCCGCCGGAAAAACCTATCTCGAGAATTGTCGCGAAGATCGGGGGAACTCCGAACAGAGGCGTGAGCAGCGCCATGGTTACCAGAATCGCTACGAAATACTGCCCGAAACCGGCGACAAAGCCGTAGCAGATCTGGGGCCCGGCCTCACGCCACACCGTTCGCAATGAGGGGATCGCGTGCCCGAGGAACATGCATGCGAACACCACCGAAATCAGCCTGCCTGGAAGACCGGCCCATATCTCGATGATGCCCGCCGGGACGAGTCCGAGAGCCTGCGGCCCCAGAACAAGGCCCGTAAATCCGGCGATGAGCGACGACGGAAGCAGTATCCGCTGGAACAGGCGCACCTTCGCGCGAAGAAGCGTTCCGAATAGCAGAAGAACCGCCAGAAGCGATACGGCCAACATCAGGTTGTTGAGCTGTTCCGCGTTCATTGTGCCTCGATCGGTCCGGTCGTTGATCGCGCGAAGCTGATTCGCGTGACATCATCGAATCGATTTCAGCAACGTGAAAATTACAAGAACAATTCTCCATTAATCAACAATCCTTTTGTCTTGACAGGCGACCCGGTGAATACTATTGTTATGCGTTGGCCTGATACACAGCGGAATAGTATGGAGGGACTCTTTGATCCGCCTCCCCGTAATCCGGGAGAGGAGATTCTTGTCGATAGGAACGGGAGCCTTTGTATGGTCATCCGCCGAATGCTCTTTTGTGTTCTTTTCGCCGTCGCGGCCTCAGGTTGTTCCGAAAGCCACGTTATTGATATCTCCGATGGCTGGCGATATACCTCCAGCGACGACAGCGCCCTGTCGCAACCCGCTACCGACATCTCATCATGGAAAACGACCAGCCTCCCCTCGGGCGAGTTCAAATCACTTTCATCGAAGGCGGCATGGCTGCACCGGAGTGTCAGGCTGCCCGAGGCCCTGAAGAACAGGGACATTTCCATATTCCTGGGAAAGATTGACGCCGGTGACGAGACCTACTGTAACGGCGTACTCATAGGGAAGACCGGCCGGCATGATCCGGAATATTTCTCCACCTGGAACGTGGACCGCGACTATTTCATACCTCCCCACCTTATCGGCGACGACGGCAGTCTGGTTTTCCGCGTCCGGGTGCATTCCAAAACCGCTATCAACATGAAAAGCGTTCCCCTCCTCGGGGAAACCCGGCACATCGAGCTGCACTCGTTCTGGAAGCGCCTCCTCGCCCAGTACATCCCGCTGGCCACAGGGGCGATCACCCTGGTGCTCGCCATCATCCTGCTGTTCCAGATCATACTCGGTGAGAAGAGCTCAAGTTCCCTGTACCTGGCCGTGATAAGCGTGATATGGAGCGTCCTTACCCTGCACTTCATACTGCCCGATTTCTATATCTCGTATGCGGCCGCCGACAACCTGTATTACGCGCTCCTCGCGGTGGAGGTCGCTCTGATGTATCTCTTTCTGGAGGACTTTCTCGAGAAGAGAAGCCGCGTTCTGAGGACCTTCGCCTTTATCGCGAGCGGGGTCGGCATCCTCATCGCGCTCACCGCATCGGAAAACTCGCCCGTTGTTACGGGCTGGCGATCGATGACGATCGGCGCCTTCGGCATCGGCACGCAGGTGGTCTGGTCGATACCGATCATCAGATCCGTCCGCGGCCGGAAAATCGAATCCCTGCCGCTCATCGCGGCGTATGCGGGCTTCGCCGTCTGCCTCATGCACGACGTTATGATCGTCGTCGGCGCGCTGGTGTCGGATCTTTACTGGATCAACTTCGGCTACGCATTCATGCTCATCGCCTTCGGAATGGTGCTCGCCCAGCGCATGGCCCTCATTTCCCGGAATCTCGAGGTCAAGGCGCGGGAGGTCGACAGACACAACGCGCACCTTTCCGTGGTGCTCGAGCGGGTGAGGGAAACCACCGGCGGACTCACATCGTTTTTCGCGGTAATCAAGGAGACCGCCTCGAAACTCCAGGACGAAATGGCAAACCAAGGAGGCAGCCTCGAAGAGACCTCCTCTGCCATCGTCGAGGTGTCATCCTCTATAGAAAACATCAACGCCAATGCCCTCAGCCAGGACCGCTCGGTCAAGGAGAACAGCGAGGCGCTCAAGCGCTACACCGACGCGCTGGCGCGAATCGGCGCGGCCGCGCGCGACGCCGGCGACCTCGGCTCCGAAAGCATCCGCCAGACCGAGATAAGCAGAAGGCGGCTTGACGAGATCGTCGTGGGCATGGAGCGAATAAAGGAATCCTCGGGGGCCATACGCGAGATTACCGAGATCATCAACGATATCTCGGAACAGACGAACCTGCTCTCTCTCAACGCCGCCATCGAGGCAGCGCGCGCCGGCGAATACGGCCGGGGCTTCGCGGTCGTGGCCCAGGAGATCGGCAAGCTCGCAGATCGTTCCATCGAGCAGGCAAAGACCATCCAGAAGCATGTCAACACCACGCTCGACGACATCGAGCGCGAAACCGGCGTGGTCCGAGAGTCGGCGGAGGTAATTCTCACGATCGAGAAGGCCGCCAACAACGTCGGGGCCGCCATCGCCACTATCGTGCACCTCTGCGACGAACAGGAACGTCTGGCGCGGGTCATCCAGGACAACACCGACAGGATATCCCGCGGCTCCGAGGAGATCGTCCGTTCCACCGAGGAGGAGAAGACGACAATTCAGGAGGTGTCGCGCTCGATCGACTTCCTCAACGAGATCATGATGGGCGTTCTCGGCAACGCCGGGCAACTCCTCGAAGCGCTCGGCAACCTCCAGTCACAGATAGAGACACTGCGTTCGCTTCTTGAGGAGTGATCACCATTACTCGACACGGCGCTTGTATGTGAAAAAAATTATTGACAGTATTTAAGTATTATAGTATAATCTTAATTATTGTGCGGTCACTGAATTTCGGTCACGGCACAGGGCCGTTTGGATCGAGGAATCAGCACCATACACGACTCTTTCTGTATAAAATAAAAGAACAAGGTATACACCATGCCCCTGTATGAGTTCTCCTGCACAACGTGCGGAAATGTTTTCACGGAATTGCGCAGGATGGGAGACCACGCAAAAGCTGAATGTCCGGAATGCGGATCCGTTGACACCGGCAGGAAGATATCGAGTTTCGCGTCATCGTCCTCATCCGCCAGAGCCGGTGGAGGCTGTGCGCCATCAGGCGGTTGACGCCCCTTCTGAAGGCCGGTCCGGCCTTTTATCGCGGCCCCGAACGGAGCGGCGAAGATCACGCCTCCCGATACAGGGCCCGTCAGAAATTTGTAACCGGTCGCAGCTCCACCGCGGGGTATACCTGCCCCTGTTTGGGGGGCATCGGGTTATACACCCAGTCGATATCGATCGTTCCGAGCCTTCCGCCTCGATAACGGGACACCCCGTTAAAAGTGCCGCGTACAAGCACGTCCTCCATATCGAAGGTTATGCCGAACACCGCTACACTTGAACCCGCGGGCACCATTGAAAGCTCATCCCGATATGCCGAAGGAGAGAAGGCGAGTCTGCCGCTGCCCGCGGCCTGGCACTGAATTACCGGAATAATGACCGGGAACCCATCACCGCCGACATATGCCAGAAACTTGAGGGCGTCCATCCGGTTGAAGAGCCCCTCCGCCCAGGTGCTGAGTATGCGCCCTCCCCCGCGTTTCGCTCCGCCCTTGAACAGCCCCGTTCGAAGCGCACCGGTGATGATGTCGCCCATGGGGAGCTTTTCCCGCCCATAGGTTTCCACCAGATCCATGTAATGGACCGTATGTATTCCGAAGTATGCGTTGTAGCGGAACATCGGCTTTCTGTTGAACATCTCGTAATCGGGCCCTTCCTTCGCCTCGCCGGTCCAGACCGCCTTGCCGCGCCAGAGCTCCTTGTTGAGTGTCATGATGAGAAAGCCCGTATTGGGGTTTTTCTTCACATGCTTCTTGCTCATACCCTCTGAAAACTGCCCCCAGTACATGCTGTTCGGTGTCTTCGCCTGGAGCGCTGTTATCAGCGTTATGTGCGGCAGGCCGTCAGGATTGACGGTTGCTATAAGCCCGATCTTGGCGTCGGGTTCGAATTCGGGCATATCCTCGGTTCTGAACGATGTCTGGCGAAACATATCGGTCCCCCCGTTGTATGAGTATGATTCCGGACCGGGAAACGCATTTCCCGCTTCCGCTTTTCAGCATGAGGCACATCCCTTTACGAGCCTCAGATGTCCCTTCCCCGGTTCCGCCGCGGGGTCCTTCTCCACGCGCGGCGCGCCCGTCCATTGCACGATCGCCGGATCGGGAAGCCGGCGGCGCGCCGCTTCCGCGAGTTCGTCGAGCGACGAGCGCGGCAACAGGGGCGTGTCGCGGAATTCCCAGTCTATGCCAAGCCTGCGATACTTGTCGCGGCAGAGGTTGTTGAACGAACAGAGCTCCCACCGTTCCACCGATCCGGCGAGATTGTCCGCTATGAACGACGCGATCGCGGTCACGTTTTCGAGCGTCGCCGTTGCGTCGGGAATGAGCGGTGTCCGTATCCATAGGGCGGTCGGCCGTTCGGAACGCTTCATGTAATCGCGCACGTACAGCAGGTTTTCGAGTATGCGTTCGTTCGACGCGCCGGTGCGTCGCCGGTGTTCTTCGGCATCCAGTATCTTGATGTCGAAGAGGACCATGTCGGCATGGGGCAGTATGATCTCAAGCGCCCGGCGCGGCGCGTGGCCGCAGGTGTCGAGCGCAGTGTGGAGTCCGCGTTCGCGACACCGGCGCAGAAACTCCGCCACGAACGGCGCCTGGACCGTGGGATCTCCCCCCGATGCCGTAATCCCGCCGCCCGACTGTTCGAAATAGGCCCTGTCCTTCTCGACTTCCCGCACAAGCTCGTCGAGCTCCCATCGCTTGCCCAGAAGCTCCATCGCCGTCGACGGACAGGCTTCCGCGCACGCGCCGCAGCCGGCGCAGCGGGTGCGATCGATCGAAACGCCCGAGCCCCCGAACGAAAGCGCGCCCTCTGGGCAGGCCTCGACGCAGGACCGGCAGCCGATACAGCGGTTCTCTATCCACTGGACCTGCGGTTTCGCCGATATGCTCTCAGGGTTGTGGCACCAGGCGCACGACAGGCCGCAGCCCTTGAAGAATACCGTGGTGCGTATACCGGGGCCGTCCTCGGTGGACATGCGCTGGATGTTGAGCACGGTTGCCGCGGACGCCTTCGTTTCGGTGTTCTCTCGTATCATGGTTTCCTTCGCTCCGCTGGATACGCCCCAAGTGCCTCATCAGACGGGCGCCTCCCGAGGAGACGGTCTCCGTCAGTATTTACTGTGGCTTTCCCGCGCGATGATCTCGTCCTGAAGCTCGCGCCCTATGGCCGTAAAATAGGCGTTGTAGCCCGTAACCCGCACCAGCAGGTGGCGGTACGCCCCGGGATGTTTCTGCGCGTCGCGCAGCATATCGGCGTCGATCATGTTGACCTGCAGCGCCGTGCCGCCGTTCTCGGCGTATCCCCGCAGGAAGGCCTTGAACTTGGTGCGGTGCTCCGGATCGCGCAGCAGCGAAGGATTGAAGGTGATGGTATGGCTCGCCCCGTTCGGAAGGCTGTTCAGGTAGTCCTTCCAGTCGCCGCCGTGCGGGTCTTTGCCGCCCAGCGCCTTGCCGACCGAGTTGGCGTTGGCCGTGGGGCCGTTGATGTCGGCCCCGTTGGACGGGCAGATGGCGTTCGACAGGAACTGTCCCTTCGGCCTTCCGTCCGGGCTCGCGGCCAGAACAAAGCCGTCGCCGACCCAGTAGTTCCAGGAGAGCATTCCGGGCCGGAAGCGTCTGCCGGTGGATTGCGTCGTGTGTTTCCAGGTTTCCCCGGTCCACAGATCCATAACGCGGCGCGCCATTTCATCGGCATAGTCGTCGTCGCGTCCGTACTTGGGCGCGCGGTTTTTCGCCTTGGCCTGGAGCACTTCGTGGCCGACCCAGTTGTCCTTAAGGGCCTGTATGAGCTCGACCATGTCGCATTCCTTTTTATCGAAAACGAGGTACTTCACCGCAAGAAGCGAATCGACCGTCGTCGCGAAGGTGACCCCCTCTATCGTGGTGAAGCTGAGCTCCGCTCCGCCCTGTGTAACGTCCAGGCCCTTCTCGGCGCACCCTCCGACCAGACACGAGAGGTAGGGTGTCGGCGAGAACCCGGCCCGGACGCGCTCGGACATTTCGTAGAGTTCGACGCATTTACGAACGATGTAGCGGGTCTGTTCCTCGTACGCCTTCCAGAACTCGTCCCATGTCTTGAATTTCGTCGCGTCGCCGGTATCGGGTCCCACGCGCGCGGGCGGCGTGGTTTTTCCGGTAAGCAGGTCGGTGAACGGGAGCAGGTCTTTCCCGCCGGTAAGCGCGAGCTCGACGGCTTTTAAAAGATTGAGGTTATTGTCCACGGTGCCCGAGCGGTCGTTTCCGACCATCGTGTTCTCGAGACATCCGACTGACGCATACTCGTGAAC
>JAGODA010000168.1 GCA_017998475.1 Spirochaetota bacterium
TCATGAGCAATCTCGGGAAGATCACCATCGGCTCCGACGTTACCAAGATGCTCGAGTCCGACCGGCTGGCGGAGATGGGTGCCATAAAGGCTTACAACGACGCCATCAAACTCGCCGGCGACGTAAGCGACTACGCCACGCGCGAGGTGCTGGAAAGCATCCTTAAAGACGAGGACGACCACATGGACGGCATCGAGGAGCTCCAGGACCAGATCGGACACATGACCCTGCCGATCTTCCTCACCACACAGATCGGCTGAGCCGGACCGCCCCGCTGAACAACGCCGCGCCGCCGCGGCGTTGTTCATTCGCCGCCGGCCTCCCGCGGGAAGCGTATCCGCACGGTCGAACCCGGGGATCGGACTATCTCCACGGTGCCCTCGAGCTGCTGTACGAGCTGGTTAATCAGCAGCATCCCCAGTGATTCGGCAGAATCGAAGCAGGCTTCCTCGGGCATCCCAACTCCGTTATCGGAAATATCTAGCATATAATATATCTTTCCGTCCCCGTCCGCCCTTTCCTCCGCAAGCGAAACCCTGATCTCGCCGCCCGTGTTGCCGGGAAAGGCGTGCTTCACCGCGTTGGTGATCGCCTCGCTGACGATGAGACCGCAGGGTATGGCGGTGTCCACCCCCCACTCCACCGGCGGGACGAACGCGGACAGCGTGATGTGCCCCCCGTCGAGCGAATAGGAGCGCGAGATGATATCGATAAGGCTTTCGAGGTACTCCTTGAAGTTGATGCGGGCGAAGTTCCCCGACCGGTACAGCTTTTCGTGCACCAACGCCATCGAATGTATCCGCGTGACGCTGTCGTTGAACACCCGCCTGAAACCCTCGTTCTGAATGTTCCTGGACTGCAGGCTGAGCAGGCTGATGATCACCTGCATGTTGTTTTTCACGCGGTGATGGATCTCCTTGAGCAATACTACCTTTTCGCGCAGCGAGGCGCGCAGGTGTTCATCGATGATCTTGCGTTCGGTAATGTCCTGCATTGTCCCGTGAATCCTTTTCACCTTTCCGTCCTTTTTATCCGCCAGCCCGACGGTGCGCACCCATTTGCGCACGCCCTTCGCCGTCACCAGCTCCAGCTCGAGATCATAGGGGACGCCCTCTTCAACGGCGGCTCGCAGCGCGTTCTCGATGGCCGTCCGGTGCTCCCCGTGGAAAAATCCCAGTCCTGTCTCGGCGCTCGTTTCCACGGCCGGTTCGAGGTCGTGAATGCGGGCGACCTCATCGGTCCACGTTCCCCGGCCCGTCGCGGGATCGAACTCCCAGCCGCCGATATGCGCGACCTCGCTCATCTCCCTGAGCAGAGTGTCCTTTTCGCGGAGCAGGAACTCCGAGCGTTTGCGTTCCGAAATGTCGCGCGTCACACCCTGGATATGGGTCACCCGTCCATCATCATCGACTATAAGGGTCGTGACCACCTCGGTCGGGACGACGCCTCCGTCCCTGCGGATCTGGTCTACCTCGTGGGTCTGGATGCGGGCCGATTCATCGCCCGAGGCGAACGCGGCGAGGCGCCGGGGGAATTGCCGCTCTATTAATGAATACGATTCGTCCGTAAGCGCCTCACTCATGCTCTGCGACAGCACCTCTTCCACGGCAAACCCCCGCAATCTCTCCACGGAGGGGCTTACATACGAAAAACGGTTCGACGCGAGATCGTACAGCCATATCACGTCGCTTCCATTTTCGGAAACGAGACGATAACGCGCCTCGCTCTCCTCCAGTTCCTTCGCCGCTATCACCCGGTCGGTGATGTCCTGGATCGTGGCGACGAAAAAATCGACTTCTCCCCTGTCGGTACGGACGCACTTTACGTCGATCGTCGCGTAGATGATCGCCCCGTCGCCGCGGATGAAGCGCTTGTCCATCTTGTAGCCTTCACTCTCGCCGTGCATGACCTTTTCGAATTCAGCCACGTCGGCATCGAGATCGTCGGGATGAGTGAGATCCGCCCACGATTTCAGCGTGAGTTCTTCGCGCGGGTAGCCGAGAATTTCACAGAGCCGGTCATTCACGCGGAGCCACTGTTTTGTCCGCGGCGAGGTGACCGCCATGCCGATGAACGGCAGATCGAAATAGAGCTGGAGCCACTCCTGATTGCGGCGGTGTTCCTCTTCCGCGAGCTTCCGTTCGGTGATGTCGCGGAAGAAGACGAGCGCGCCGTCCTCGTTCTTCCAGTGGATGGGCACCGCCGCCACCTCCACGGGAAAAGGCGTTCCGTCCATCTTCAGATATACCTGCTCAATCATCGGTACTGACGTCCTGTCAATATTCAATTGATGGATTCGATCACGAACCACATCACGAAAACGCGGATCGAAACGGTCCATCACGGGAGTGCCGATCAGATCGTTTTCGGACAGCGCCCCGAAAAAACGTACGGCCGTTGAATTCACATAGGCAAAATGAAGATGTGTCTGCACAAATATTCCTTCCGGCGCGCTTTCAATCAGCAGTTTAAAGCGTGTTTCACTCTCACGAAGCGCGGTCTCGGCCGTTCGCTGCAGCTCCTTTCGTTCGAGGGACTCCAGCGCGAAGGAAATGTCATCGGTGATTTCGGAGAGCAGCCTGATCTCCTCCCCGGTAAAAAAGTGCGCCTCGTCCGAGTACACGTTAAGCACATGGGTCACTGTTCCCGAGGAGCGGATGGGGAAAGACCCCATGGAGCGGTAGCCCCTCGCCATGGCCGCGTCCCGCCATAGGGCACACATCGGATCTCCGGCGATGTCGTTGCAGACTACCGGAGCGCCTTCGTGTATCGCCCTCGCCGAAGGGCCCGCCGAGGACACATCTTCATTTAACGGAACTTGTATTACGGAGAGATATGCCCCTTCGTCACCCTCGCTCGCGACGGGAACGACAGAACCGGCCCCGCGGTCGACGGCCCCTATCCAGGCCAGCCTGAAGCCCCCGTAGTCGACGGCCACACTGCAAATTCTGTCGAACAGCTCTTCCCTGTTGTCTACACGCACGATCGTCTGGTTCGACTGGCTGAGCACCGCGTACAGCCGCCGGCTGTGCACAATCCTGCGCTGGGATTCCCTTCGCTCGCTGATGTCGCGGATTATCATGAGGACGGCCTTCCCCTCGTCGAGCACGGCGCCGCTTGAGCTGACCTCTACAGGAAAACGATCGCCGTTTCTCGTGTAGTGTTCGGTTTCGTACACCAGCCCCCGGGCAAGAGCGCGCGCAATCTGGCCCGAAAGCGCGCTTCGCACCTCGGGAGCACGCAGATCGGTAATCTCCATCGAAAGCAGTTCCTCCCGTGTGTACCCGTAGCTCTCTTCCGCGCAGCGGTTGCAATCGAGGATCCGGCCGTTCGGCGAAACGAGCAGAATGATGTCGTTCGCCTGTTCCATAAGAAGGCGGATGCGCGCGTCCCTGTGCGACATCTCCTCGAGATGCGTGAGCCTCTGCCGTCGGACGAAGGCGTATCCGATACCGGCGGCCGACGCCAGGAGTCCCAGCACCGCGACCGACAGGTAGGCCAGCTCCCTGAAAAAATCGGCGAGCGCTTCGAGACGGTCGACCTTAACGACAAGCCCGGCATCCGTCCCGGCGATTGGCCGTGTAACGGCGAATATCCTGATTCCTCTGTAATCGACGAACGCACCGAAGCGCTCGGCCCCGCGCGCTGCATGCGAACCTGCAAGGTCCGGCGTATCGAAGGGTACGCTGTGCGACATCGGCGGCAAGTCGACATAGCGAAGGGGGGAGAGGAATACCAGCCGGTCCGCCTGCCGTCGCACCAGAACGGTCTCCAGGGTCCGCGACGGGAACGGCCGTTTTCCGACAAGCGCATACAGGTTCTTCCCCAGGTTTATATGGGCAACCAGGGCCCCGCAGACGGAACGAATGTCCGTCGAATCACCCGGAAGCTCGATCGGGGTCAGAACGGCGAGTACGCCGTTCTCATCATGCGGATGAAAATGTATCCGTGCGTTATGTCCCCCGGCAAAGAAATCACGAATCTGATCGGAGCATTCGGGTATCAGGGGGTGGTCGGCGTCCGAACCGACGACAGTCCGGCCCCGCGCGTCAACCACATGCAGGGAAAGGTACCCGTAGGTATCCCGGATCATCGCCAGAAGGGAACGCGCGTGGCCGCGGTCGGCTTCCGCCGGCGGGAGCCCCGCGCTGGAGGCCGCCGCAATCCTCCGTATAACCGGAAAGGACGCCACGACACCGCCGTCGCTTTTCCTCTCGTCGATGAACAGCTCGATCGCCGTCTTGCGGTCGTCGGCCATCGCCGAGAGTTTCATGCGCCATTCCTCGATGGCCTTCATGTACAGCGAGGGGACGGAATACACGGCCAGCGAAACTACGATAAGCGCAAATAAGATCGCGAACGGGCCGTAGGGACGAGTGCCCCGATAAACGCGCGCCACCGCGGCGGCCCCGTCCCGAACGAGTGAACGTACGTCTCTCATGCCTCACGCTCCCGGTTGCGTGAATTCATGCCGGCGCATGATCTGTGTGTGAGCCCCGGCCTCGTGATCCCTTAAAAAGAACGGGGTGCGGCGTCTGTATATTTTCGGAAGGAGTCAAAAAATCCCGCCGCCGCACCGGGGGGGTGTACACCCCGCATTCCAGTACGTTTTTATAATAGTATATGTAGTGTACGCATTCAAGGAAAAATATCCGACGTTCGACCCCATCCCCGAAACGATCCGCGCGGCGGCGTTTACAGGGGTCCTTTCCCGGCGCGCCGCAGGACTTCGATTATCTTCGCCATCTCCCGGCGGAAACGTTCATCCATCGCGTCCGTTACGGCGATACCGTCCCTGTCCGCGTCGAGCAGGCCTTCGGCAAAGGGGAGCACTCCCAGCACCTCCATGCCGGCGAGCTCATTCCTGAGATAATCTTCATCACGTTTGGATCGCACGCGATTGAATACGAGCCTGAGGTCCGCAATGCCTATCTCCCGGGCCATCGACGCGATCCGACGCGCCGAATCGACCGCGCGCGCCCCCGGCTCGACCACCACCAGCATCACGTCGACCCCGCGCGCGGTGGCCCGGCCCAGGTGCTCCACCCCGGCCTCCATATCCATTATGAGCGTCTCGCCGCGCCGGAGCACCAGTTCGCCGACGAGCGACCCGAGGAACGCGCTTTCCGGGCAGGCGCAGCCGGCGCCGCCGCCCTTGACGGCCCCGAGCACCACGAGGCACACGCCGCGGTGCGGTATTCCGAAGCGCTCCGCCACGTCCGAAACGTCCGGGTTCAATTTGAAGACCTGCCCGTACCCCCCGGCCGCCGCGCCCGTGCGCTCGCCGATGAGCTCTTTCTGCCTCGCGATGGTCAGTATGCGCGATCGTTCGCCGGCGGGCATACCGAGAGCGGCCGCGAGGTTGGAATCCGGGTCGGCGTCGAGCGCGAGGACCCGTTCCCCGTCTTCGGCCATCATCAGCGCGAGCGCCGCCGCGATCGTCGACTTGCCCGCACCCCCCTTCCCCGTCACCGCGATCTTCATGTATATCCAGCCTCCGCCCGACACTATTGTCATGCGCCTCCGGGACCGGAAAGACGGCCGCGGTCCGGCGGCGCGCCGGTTTCGCCGTGCGGCGACCGGCAAAATTCATACTGTCCGGGTACGGTTAAATTGTCATTGACAAAAACGACAATTTCGCCCTTTCTACTTAAATTGCACCGAAAGCACAAGTGGAGGTCCCGGGGCGGAATCCCACAGGCCGTGACGGCCTACATACAACCGCGAACGCGCCATGAGCACGAAAAACAGGAGATCCCTCCCGGACCTGACCGTCCGGGTAACACTCATTATACCGGCCCTGTTGTTCGCGTTTTCGGCGTGCGCTTCCTACAGGACCGTAAGGATAACCGGAGACGACGGACGGCTTCGGGAGATTCAATACCTCGTAAAGGGCGCCGCAACCGGCAGGATTCTCCTGGAATACGACGCGGCCGGAAGGCTCTCGAAGGCCACGAGGCAGTCGCTTCCCGGGGGCGAGACGCTCATCACCCGCACCTTCACCTACGACCAGGCGGGAAGGCTGCGCATCCAGACGCACCGCGCGCGCGAGGCGCGCACCGGGGCCGCGGTGGAGGACGCGTGGGTGGAATCCTTTTTCTACGGCAGCGGCGGCGAGCTCATCCGCACGGAAACCTCGTATAAAAGCTCGCACAGCATAGCAAGGAACCGCACCCCCCTCGTCATCACTCGATTCACGTATAACGACGGAGAACCCGCTAGAATCCTCCAGGACGGGACCGTATTCCGCAGGGAGATTTCCCTGGTGTACGCCGGAAAGGAGCTCTCGACGGTCGAGATGGTGCTCCTCTCCCCCGTCAGGTCGCGATGGAAACTCGAACCGTCCCGCCACCTCGTGTTTAAAATGGATGGAAACATGCCTTCCCGGGCCGAAGACAGGCTGGGAGGAAGCGTCGCGCGATCCGCCGAAGAGGCCCGCTCGCTCTACCTGGAGCACGGGCTCGACACGGTCATCGAGACTCCCGTATACGCCGCGACGGTACAGGACCTTCCCGAAAGGCTCGCCTCGCTGTGGGCCCCGAAATAATACTTGATTTTCTCCCCCCCCCGTTTACCGTATCCAATCCCGTACGACCCGCCCGGACCGCGGAGCGGCAATCATACATCGTTGAAATATAATGGCCCGTAAAAAAACCACAATCAACGGGAATCCTACCCCGAAAAGAACGAGGTCATCGCCCGACGACCGGGCCGATAACGATCTCGATATGCTCGACGACGCCTTCGACGGAGAGATCGATACGGACCTTTTCGACGACGACTCCGAGGGCGAGGCCGAAACCGGGTCATCCCCGGCCTCGGCGAAACACGCCCCAGGAAAGAAGAAGAAGGCGCGGTACGAAAACTTTTCTGACTCCTCAATTACCTGGTACCTCGAGCAGATAAACAAGATCCCGCTGCTCATCCGCGAGGAGGAGGAATCCTGCGCGCGGGCCGCGCGCGACGGCGACGAGAAGGCGAAGGAAAAG